>JASLEQ010000244.1 GCA_030151135.1 Candidatus Sulfotelmatobacter sp.
TCCATAGCCGCCAGGCGGTCTTTCTTCTGTGTTTTCGCGGTGAGCATCACGGTGTAGATGTAGCTGCCGTGCGCCAGTTTGCGAATGCGGCGTAACACGTCGATGCCGTCGAGGCCGGGCAGGACCCAGTCGAGGATGGCCAGATCCGGTGGATTCGGGGAATCGAGCTGTTTGACGGCTTCGGTGCCGCTGCCGACGCCGGCCCACTCGTATCCCCAATCGGTGAGATAGGAGCCGATTTTGGTGCGCTCGATATAGGAATCTTCGACGAGCAGGATCTTCATACAGGTCTAGATTGGATATTGGCATGACCGGTAACCAGTCACAAGTTACCGACGGAAACGGATGGACGTGTCCCGAGTAATTAAGGATACGAGCGACCCTGGTTAAGTCAGGAGCGGGAGATTGGAGACCCCCGCCGAGCCGAAGACTCTTCGATAGCGCTCGATCTCGGCAGGGGGGCCGAGTGCCTTGGCGTAGTTATCCGATAACTTCACGGCGGGGCGGCCATCGACTTCCGAAACTTTGCAGATCAGACTGATAGGATCGAAACCGTCGCCCTCGTTGGGATTACATCCCCGGAAATCGTTGGTCAAGAGGGTGCCCCAACCGGCGCTGAAGCGGATGCGGCGATCCGAGGTCCATTTAGTCCGATCATAAAAATCAGGCGCGCTGCGGAAATCCTGAGGCTTGGCGCCCTGGGAAATGTGTCCGGCAAAGTACGCGTGGAGGGCAAGGATCTGATCGACGTCGAGCATGTCGGAAGCGATCAGCAATTTTTCTTCGGGATCGCGACTGTGCTTCTTCACCCATTGGATGTATTCGTCGCCGGCAATGAAGGGATCTTTGCTGTCAACGCGCTGCCCTTTCCAGTCGGCGACCCAGTCGGGAGCGCCGGCAAGAAACTGTGTAGTGCCGAAGGTGTCGGGCAGCATCACGCGCAGCGCACCGTCATAGGTTTGCTGCCAAAGCTCGAGCACCTGGTACTGCGATGCTTTGAGCGACTCATCGTCGGGGGCAAGCGCCGCGGCGACCATCGGTATCTCGTGCGCGTTCGTGCCGATGGCTTCGAGGTCGTGCTTCCGCGCGAGGAAGGCGTTGGAGGTTCCGATGAAGCTGCTGCCCAGATTTGAGGCCATGGCGACCACAACGTACTCCTGCCAGAGGAAACTGTGGCGACGGCGGGTGCCGAAGTCGGCGACGCTCAGTCCGGGAACGCCGCGCATGCGCTCGATCTTGTTCCACAGCTTTGTCTTGGCGCGGGCGTACAGGATGTCGAGGCCGAACTCGCTGAGCGTTTTCAGATGCGCGCGGGTTTTGAGTTCGTCGAGGATTGCCAGGGCGTAGAGTTCCCACATCGTAGTCTCGGCCCAGGTGCCATCGAAAGTGAGATGAATCTGGCCATCGCGGACGCGGAATTGATAATCCGAAAGACGGAAATCCTTTTCCAGCCACTCGAGAAATGCCGGCTCGAAGATGCCGCGTTTACCGTAAAACGTGTTCCCGGCCAGCCATACCAGTTCGGACATGCGGAAGTGCAGGCCGCGCACGTGCTGCAACTGGACTTTGAACTCTTCGATATGCACTGTATCGGCAATTCGGACTTCCGGATGCCGGTTGATCAGGGAAAACTGCACGCGCGTTTTGGGGAAATGCTTCCAGATGAACTGGAGCATGAGGAGCTTGTAAAAGTCCGTGTCGAGCAGGGACCGGATGACGGGATCGAGTTCCCAGTTGTGGTTATGCGCGCGTTCCGCGTGGTTGACGATCATGGAAGGTGAGCGGCCGTGAAGAACAGTCTAGAGGATAACGGCAGTTAAACGCGAGGGTAGGGTAGGGACGTAATCCGGCGGGCGCTTGATGTGCGATTGGATGTGGGCATGGCCTTCGGTGTCATACCCTTCGCGATCCAATGGCGCCATAATCTACTGGTTCGACTTCGCCGTATCTCTCCGGAGAAAATCCAATGTCACGCCGCGCGACTGTTCTCGCATTTTCGCTGGCGCTGTGCCTTGCTGTCTTCGCCAGCGCTCAACAAACGACCTCTTCCCCCGACGATGCTGGCGCAGTTCGGGCCACGGTTACAAACTACATCGAAGGCTACTTCACGGGCGACGCTTCCCGGATGCAGCAGACGCTGCATCCCCATTATTTGAAGCACATCATTCACGGGGACATTCCGATGCGCGAGAGAACGGCTGCGCAGATGATGAAAGAGGTTCGCGCGAATGGCGTTCCGGATATGCCCGCGCCGCATAAAACGGAGCAGGTCACCGTCCTCGATGTCTCGGGAGTGATTGCGTCGGCAAAGTTGGTAACGCCGGAATGGACGGACTACATCACCCTGAGCAAAGTGGATGGGCAGTGGAAGATTTTGTCCGTGGTCCAGAGAATTGACGACTGAACCATTCTGATGAAGAGGGCGACGTGCCGGCTAAGCTTTCGCCGTCGCCATTTTTTTCTCGAACCGCTCGTACACTTCTTCGGCGCGGCGCAATGCCTCTTGCACATTGTCACAAATGTTTTGTTCGCCGATGACTTCAGCGAATTCCGCCTGGTGAATGAGTTGGGAAGGTTGCTCTCGGGCGCCGCACAAGATCAGCGTTCGCTGGGTGGCGTGAAGTTCGTTGGCGACCTCCTCGATTGCGAACAGTCCAGTCGCGTCGAGGGCAGTCATGTTGCGAAGGCGCAGGATTACGACGGGCGGCAACGTGTGAATGTTTTCGGTGACCGCATGAATCTTGTCGGTTGCGCCGAACAGGAATGGGCCGTGAATGCGGAAGATGGTCGCGTAGTAGGGGATATCTTTGTCCTGCAGGATGTGAACGCGTCCGTCTTCGACATAATCTTCCGTGACCTGCGAGACGGTTGTGGTCGCCGCCACGCGGCTGATAAAAAGCAAAGCCGCGAGAATCATTCCGGCTTCAACGGCGACGGTGAGATCGGCGAAGACCGTCAAGGCAAACGTCACCAGCCAGATGCTGATGTCGGTTTTCGTCAGCTTCAGCAGTTGGGGGATCTCGCGCCACTCACCCATGTTGTAGGCGACGACCATCAGAATTCCGGCGAGGACGGCCATCGGGACGTAACTGACCAGCGGAGCGGCGAATAGCAGAATGCAGAGCAGGGTGAGGGCGTGAATCATCCCTGCAACGGGAGACTGTGCGCCCGCCCGGATATTGGTTGCAGTGCGTGCGATGGCGCCGGTGGCGGGCAGCCCGCCGAACATCGGGGAAAAGAAGTTGGCGACGCCCTGGCCGATCAGTTCGACGTTCGGATTATGGCGGTCGTTGCTCATGCGGTCGGAGACGACGGCCGACATCAGCGATTCAATGGCGCCCAGCATGGCGATGGTGAACGCGGGGCCAAGCAATCCGTGAATCAGGTCGGCGCGGAATTTCGGGATCTGCATGTGCGGCAGGCCGCTCGGAATTCCTCCGAAACGCGTGCCGATGGTTTCCACGGGAAGCTTGAAGAAGTAAACGGCAATGGTCGCGATCAGCAACGCCACAATCGGACCGGGGATCCTCGCCGAGATGCTGCGGCAGATGATCAGCGTGAGGACGGTGAACACAGCCAGCGTTGTTGCTTCAAACGACAGTGTGTGAAAGTTTCTCGCCAGGGCCTCGATCCGAAGTGAGAAAACGCCCGGAACTTTGTCGAGGTGGAGGCCGAAAAAATCTTTCACCTGCGTGCTGGCGATCAGAACGGCGATGCCGTTGGTGAATCCGATGACGACGGGCCGGGGAATGAATTTCACCGCAGTGCCGAGTCCGGTCACCCCCATAATGATGAGCAGGATCCCGGCCATGACGGTGCACATGAACAGGCCATCCACGCCGTGGGCGGCGACGATTCCGGCGACAACGACAACGAAGGCTCCAGTGGGGCCGCCGATCTGCGTTTTTGATCCGCCGAGCGCGGAGATCAGGAACCCGGTGACAATTGCGCAGTAGATGCCGGCCTGCGGGGTTAGCCCTGAGGCGATAGAAAACGCCATGGCGAGCGGGAGCGCGACGAGCCCGACAGTGATTCCGGCGATCAGGTCGAGCAGGAATTTATGGCGATCGTAGGTGCGCAGTAAGAGGACAGACTTCGGAAGCCAATTTTCGGTAAGGAAACCATTACCCATTTTGTCATTATGTCAGGAGGGTCGGGAATCGGGTAGTTACTGAGGGTGAGTAGTGGGGACCTGTTTACGTCGCACGCCACAAACACGCTACGCGATTG
>JASLEQ010000313.1 GCA_030151135.1 Candidatus Sulfotelmatobacter sp.
CCGCGATCGCACGCGCGTTGTTCGGCGTGGACAATCCCGGGGGCCATCTCCCCTACACGGTCTACGCCAGTCTCGATGGAGTACCGCCGCAAAACGAGTACGACGTCAGCAAGGGTTTCACATACCAGTATTTCAAGGGCATCCCGCTGTACGCATTCGGATTCGGGATGAGTTATACGAAATTCGAGTTCACTCATCTGCAGGTCAAGCCGCCTGCATCGAGTGCCGCCGGGGACATTCAGATTTCATTTGACGTGCGGAATAGCGGAGATCGTTTGGGTTGTGAAGTGGCCCAGGTCTACACACATCAAGAAAAGAGCGCCGTGTACCAGCCGATCCGCAGCTTGCGCGCTTTCCGACGTGTTGAGTTGAGACCTGGGGAAACCAAAACGATCGAAGTTCATGTACCAGTAAAACAGCTAGTCTGGTATGACATTGTGAAGCATGCGTTCGTAACGGAGGCCGGGCAGTATGAGGTGCAGGTAGGCGCAGCCTCTGACGACATCAGATTGCGCGGCAGACTGCAAATCGCGGCTGGTTCCTCGGTAAAGTAACGAATCATTCTCGATGGATCGTAGTGTTCACTGGCGCAGGACAAAGAGGCCCAAACGCTGCTATTTGGGAGAGCGAAGTTCGGCGAATGAGATTAGGTCGATGGAAGGGAACTCGCGGACTGCCATAAGCGCCAACCGCTCCTTGTCCCGAGAGGCGCGCAGGCGAGTCTGAATTTTGTCGAGGTCGGCGTCGTTATACCCCGGATGGGTGACCAGTTCCCACGTGCCCTCAGGAAGTATGCCCAGCAGCGCGCGGACCGTATCGGAGTCGAAGGTGCCGGTGCCTGCAACGGCGATGGTGCCGTCAGTGGTGGCAATGTTTGCACGCGTGATCATGCGACGGAACAAAGGGCCGAACCGGCGCAGTGCGATGACCTCGGCGGTGCGAACCAAAGACCTGCGGGGTGTGGCGCGCACGGCCCATTCCGGCTCGAACGGATTGCGTACCGCGGGGATTCCGGCTTTGCCTGCGACTCGTAGAAGAGGCTCGAGTACCGGCGGGAACATATGAGTATGTTTGTGGGTATCAATGTGAGTGAGGCGTAATCCACTGGTCTGGAGAAGGGAAATCTGCGCCGCGGCTTCGGCCTCGATCTCGGCGGTGCGAATCCGGCCGGTGAAGAGCCGTCGCAGGAATGTAGTCAGGTCGCGCGGGAAGCGACCGGTCTTTTCGTCAATGAGTGAGGGCACGCTGGTCGGTGGTAACACCGGTTCACCATCGACCAGAACCACGTGGCAGCCTACCCCAAGCGCCGACGTCGCGAGCGCCATGCGAATGGCTTCAGATGTCGCGCCGGCTTTGGCCATGAGCGTTGCACTGGTAAGGACTCGGCCACGATGGAGTTCGAGGATGGCGCGGTTCACGCCGGACGTTAGTCCGAAATCATCGGCATTGATGATGAGACGGCTCATTGGGGTGAGGATATCAACTGCGGGGTATCGGCAGCGGTGACCACATGTTTTCTGACTGCTGACCGGGCCCCCGAACTCCGGCGCTGTTATGATGAGGAGAGGCCGTTGAGGCTTCCCTCAAATCGAGGGCGGTTAGCTCAGTTGGTTAGAGCACTTCCCTTACAAGGAAGGGGTCCGGGGTTCGAGTCCCTGACCGCCCACCATCGCTACTCCTCATCTCCTTGTAATTCAGCTAAGTAATTTCATAACAGATACTTAACCGGAAGTCATCCTCGTCCATACAGTCTATAAAGTAACCGAAATTCCCCGTCTTCTCCGAAAAATCTGTACAAAGCGACAAATGCTGTGCAAAACTGTCGAGCTCCGCTATCGCGGGTGACGCACGATGAATGCGAGCGATGGCGGAAGCGGATCCCATGATGTTTCTCTCTCTCTGTGGTGGCCGAGACGAGGTGTGCATTTCTCCCAATGCGTCAATCTTGCCAGTCGTACCGTTATCCTTGTCCGCATTTCAAAAAACCGAAAAAGGTCGCCCCGCAGCAGCGGCTCACATCAAACGATCCAATCGAAACTGGTGCAGTACAGCGCGCCCTCAGACAAATCTTCGCCACATGGCCAGTTCCGATTGGAAGCTAACGTTTGTCAGGGCTGATGCTGACTCCTGCTTGCAACTCTCTCCACCTCAGGAACTCATAGCGAGTTTCAGCACCTTTTGGGTTCTGCCAAGTACGTCCTGTAAACCGCGGAGCCGCTGTTCAGGACAGGGGGCATGGCGGATCCCATTTTCCCGGGATCCGCTTCCGCACGACCACCTGTTTACCACTGGGTTAACGGAGAGTCGGCGGTGACTGTGTGCCATGAGCACGCGAAGCTCGCGAGAGCAAAGCGTGAGTAACGGCTTAACCGATGGGGTTGGCCCCCTCGGAGTCGGCTTGCAGCAGCGGATTCCACACCACCTTCGGCGGCTTTGGACAAAAGCCATGGTCGCGAGCCAATTCCCCTGTTGAGGAAGATGCCTTCAGCGGTGGTCGTCGTCAACGACGAACTGAAGATCATCGAATGCAATGCGAACTTCGTCCGCTTGTTTTCAGACGACATCGAAGAAGCCAAAGATCTTGAAGGTCTCGCCCTCGACTCAGTGATCTCGTTTTCTCGCCTGTTTCGGCGCGTACTCGACGGCGGCGAAGACATCGTGAGTCACGACATCCGATATCAGCGCAGCATTCTCAATTCCAGCATCTTCGCCATCGAGCCCCACTCGGTGTTGTGCGGGATATTCAGGACATCACTGAGCCGATCTTTCAGAAAGAGCAGATCATCGCGCGCGCGGGCGAGGTGATCCAGAAGAACCTCAAGACGGTGCAGAAGATCGCCTACCTCCTTGGCGAAAACGCCGCCGACTCCGAAATCATCTCAACTCCATTGTCCGCTCGTTCAGCCCCGAATAACTGCTTACGCGATAAATCAACGGGCAAACGAGTATGTGTAAGTAGGGTAACTTAGCGACCGACTGAAAATCCTGTGTATCTTAAACCGACTTATACCAGCCAGCCGCCAGCTCTACTCGTCAAAATCATGCAGATTTGTGAATTATGAACGTTTGTGAACACTTGCAAAATCGGTCCCGCGACCGCATTTTCTTGCGAAAGAACAAACAGCCCCGATCATTGAAATCCTAATCTCTCGATATTTGATGACAGAACAGTCATCTCGGATGAAGCAGGCTCATGGACGGCTGCCAGGTTCGAAGAGCACACCTGCGGAGCTTACCTATCCTGCAAGACTCAATCGTGACCCATTTTGCAGCATTGATACGTGCTCAGCCTTTTCGGGACCCAGTTCCCAGCATGCGATTGGGCTCGAGACCCGTACCTATCGCCAACGGAATAACGGAAGCTGTCGATCGAAATGATAACCCCTCAGGTTTCTAGGCCAATGGTCCAGAACCAAGTCGCGCCGCTGTGGCGGAGAAAGAGTGAGGATGTATGGCGAAGAGAAAGATGAACAGGCTTTGCCCCCTCGTAATGTTAGTCTGTGTCGCGGCACTGACGGCCA
>JASLEQ010000335.1 GCA_030151135.1 Candidatus Sulfotelmatobacter sp.
CAAAATTGTTGAAGGAAGGGCTTCCGGCAAGGGAACTGGTAAAGTCGCTCGGAGGATAAATGCAGCCCTTCGGCGTCTGATTCGTTTGGCTGCTTGCTTCCACACACGCAACGAATCCGAATGTGTAGATCACGTTGATCGGAACGGCCCACACGTTCGACTTATTTTGCGCGGCAATGGTATCGAGCCATCCATCCAGCGTTGCGAAGTTGTATTGCCCTACCGAGGTCTCTATGTCGTTCCAATCAATCGAAGCATCCCACGGACGCAGGGTCCCGGGTTGCGCAGCCGAGGCATTCGGCCAGGTTTCATTAGGGCAGTTATTGTTCCCGGTGCCGCACTGAAACCCAAAAAATGACGGTTGGATTCCGCCAACTGGCGCAGGTGTGATTGGCCGACTAGGAGGCGACACGCTGGATGAGTGCGTCGACGCGCCTCCGCAGCCCATGCACAACAATAGGAGAACAAAGCAAGCGCATGCAAGCGCGGCATTACGGCCTTTGGGGAAGGGCAGAGACATGTTTTAACTCCCAAGCATTGTGATCGGATTCGCCACTCTCAAACCCGTGGCTCATGACAAAGTTTCGTCCCAAAGTGCCCCTTTTGGCATATCAGGTACATAATGCAAGTCGAAGTTATCTATGTAACTATCCTGAACTATTGGCACTTCCGGCTTTTTGTATTCCATTGTTCAAGTATGCCGGCCCCGGGCGCCTCGGAAAATTGGCCAGTCCTATGCACATTTGTGCAGAGTTTGATCCCCGGGTGCTATCGTCCAGGCGGAAGTGTCTTATTATCTTTCAGTTGCGCGAGTTTGGAATGGTAGAAGGAATGCACTTCCTATTTCGCCGATTTAGGATTATTGTGCTTCTTCGTAATAGTATCAATTGATACCCACTGTGGCAGGAGCAACTATGACGTCAGCGACTGCATTTGACACTATCGAGAGCGCGCAAGAGTTTCTTGCCCTTTTACGCGAGGCGGTGGAAGAAGCTAACCGTACGGCTGCGGCTGATATTTCGCAGGCGGAAGGCCGCAATCTCGACGCGATTCGCATTGTGCTCTACAAGCTGGAAAAGCTCGAACAGCACCTCAAGGTAAGCGGCCGGCTGCTTAACGACCTCCGAACTCTCCGGCGTCTTTTGCTGGAGGAGAGGTCCGGTTTGTTGTCACAGAATCATGAGGTTGCAAGCAGAGTGGCCTAGCGCCACGCTCCCGGCGTCCCCCATTTTTAGAGCTTCTCCCGGGCCTTCGGTTTCGCTTATAATAATACTTCTTCCCGACGTTGATGTTTGAGGGTCTTTTTAAAAGTGTAGTTCTCCCCTACAGTCCCTCCTCCATATGTTTGGAGTGCGCAAATTTATAGAATAACGACCATCATTGCCCGAAACATATCGCCTGGCCCCTCTCGATTAAATGCAAGTTCAAGATTTGGGGCGCGAGGAAGAGGGTAAGGGAAATCTATGGATGAAGTCCTCAGCAAAGTGCAGATCGCGTTTAAGTCCGCTTTTGACGTCGATCCTGCGACCGTTTCCATGAATACCACTCCGGATGAGATTCAAGCGTGGGATTCCATGGGTCATGTGACGCTGGCTAGTAGCCTGGAGAAAGAGTTTGGGCTCACCTTCGATGTCGATGACCTTATGGAAATGGAGAACGTGAAAGAAATCTGCAGAATTGTGCAATCGAAACTCGGTAGATTGCAGAATGCACAACTCTCCTGATCAAAACTTTGCTTCGCGCCTGCTTCGTCGATTGGGAGAAAACTGTTCGCTGATCGAAGCCTCCTCCGCACAGTCGGTTCGCGGCGCCGAGATCGCCGCTTATGTCGCCGGATTCGCGGCACGTTTTCTGTCATCAGGATTGCATCCCGGGGATCGCATCCTCCTCAGTTGTGGTATTACGCCAGCCAGCGCTCTCGCGTATCTCGGAGCAATGTACGCCGGCTTAGTGCCGGTACTATTAGACGAAAGAACCCACACCGTCTCAGGAGACTCAGTCAAGGAAAAGGTCGGTGCAAAAGCGCTCTGGAGCAGCAAACCGATCCGTGAAAATTGGGCGAAGCAGATAAACATCCCGGTGCTTGAAGGCGGATGTGACCAGGTAGACCCTTCAGAGCTGGAACCATTTTCTGCCAGCTATGCCGACCTTGCCCTCCTAATGCCTACTTCGGGTTCGACCGGAATCCCCCGGTTTGTGATGATCAGTCACGGCAACCTGATCGCGAACACCGAAGCCATCATTCGCAGTCAACATCTTGGCACGGACGAAAAAGCCATGCTGATCATGCCGCTCAGCTATTCGTTTGGCGCCAGCGTGCTCCACACCCACTTGTATCAGGGCGGCTCGGTCGTCTTCGATTCCAGGTTCATGTTTCCCGATAAGGTTTTGAACGCCTTGAACGAATATGGCTGCACCACTTTTGCCGGCGTTCCGACCGCGTATAACATCTTGCTGCGGCGATCAAACATTCGCTCCATGACGTTCCCGAAAATGCGTCGATTTCTCCAGGCCGGGGGGGCGCTGCAACCGGAAAAAGTGCGCGAGATGCGCGCTCTTGCACCCAACACGGAATTCTTTGTCATGTACGGGCAAACGGAAGCCACCGCTCGGATCTCTTGCCTTCCCCCGGATTCTTTGGCCCGCAAAATCGGCAGCGCCGGTCTCCCCCTCGATAACCTGCAGGCTCGTATTGTGGATGCTGACGGACGCGATCTACCGGTCGGACAAATTGGCGAGATTATTGTCTCTGGCCCGTCCATCTCAAGCGGGTATTTCGAGGAGCCGGAAGCTTCGAAAGAAAAGTTTGCAAACGGCTGGTTGAAGACCGGCGATCTGGGATCCCTCGATGAGGACGGATACCTCTGGATTCGGGGTCGAAGCGGGGACTTCATCAAAATCCGCGGTTATCGTGTGGGGCTTGCAGACGTAGAAACGAGAGTTGCAGCTGTCTCCGGCGTCACCGATTGCGCCGCGGTGGGCGTATCTCATCCGGAGGCAGGGGAGGCTCTCGCCATTTTTGTTGTGCCTGACGATACATCCGCGAATGGCGATCCGGGCGACTCGCTCGCGGACCGCGTATTGCAAGCGCTCCCGGTACAGTGGACGTGCTCGCGGATCAAAATTGTCTCCGAGTTGCCCCGAACCGCAAGTGGTAAGATTGCGCGCTCTCAATTGCAAACAATGGCATGAATGTGACGGCAGAAATTGAGCAGGGAATTGATCGCTTGCTGTCGGAATCCCCCTACGGCCTTGATTCCAGCGAGCGCCAGAACCGCTTGCTCTCGCTGTTCAAGATTGAAATTGCCTGCGCCTGCCAGAGCAATGCCTTGTACGCGAATTACGTAAAGCACTGGCCGATTCCTTTTCACGAAGCCGAATGCGTTGCCGACTTGCCATTTCTTCCGGTCGGGGTTTTCAAGGCCGATCCGCCGTTATCATTGATCAGCAGCGGGGAAGTGAAGCGGACTCTTACCTCGAGCGCAACCACCGGACAGGTTCCGAGCCGGATTGTGCTTGATGCCGCGACATCCAGAAGGATGGCAAAGGGTGCCCTCACCATCGTTCGTGATTTCATCGGCTCCTCCCGCCGTCCCTATCTGGTCATCGACACTCCCGAGAATTTGGCTGCTCAAAACCAGATCGGAGCCCGGGGCGCTGCCATACAGGCGCTTCGTTCGTTTGCTACGGAGATTGTTTGCTGTCTTCAACCTACGCAAGATGGCGAGCCTCGCCTTGACCTCGATCGGCTTCTCTCCTGCGCGTCCCAATGGAAGAATAGCGACGTCCTTGTCTACGGATTTACCTCCGTCATCTGGACTCAGTTCGTTCAGCCACTTAAACGCGCCGGCATCAAGCTCGAACTCCCGAACGTATGCCTGCTTCACAGCGGTGGCTGGAAGCGGCTGCAGCAGCAGGCAGTCACACGGGATGCGTTCAATATTGAAGTGGCATCCGTGTTTGGCTGCGAGATCAGCCGCATCATCGATTATTACGGCATGGTCGAGAATGTGGGAGTGATATATCCCGACTGTGAGTACGGCAACAAGCACGTTCCTGCTTTTGCCGAAATCATCGTGCGGGATCCCCTGACGCTCGCGCCGGTTGCAGAAGGTCAGAAAGGGCTCATTCAGGTCTGCAGCGTGCTTCCAACCAGTTTCCCGGGATTTCTATTGTTAACCGAAGACATCGCAGAAATGCTTGGTTACGACGGATGTTCGTGCGGACGCAAAGGCCCAAGCTTCCGGTTTGCCGGCAGGGTACCGAAGGCCGAGATGCGCGGATGCGGCAATCTGGAAAGCACACGCCATCCAGCGTCAGAAATGGTGGGTGTCGGGTGATTACCACCGAACTCATCCAGTCGGTTGAATCGGCCCACGAAATCGCGGCGGCAGCAGATCGTCTGCGTGATGTCGTCCGTCGTCAAGAAATCACGCCGCAGACGGTTCTGGAAATCTTTGAAAAATGGTCTGCCGCCCTCGGTACGCACGAGTTGCAAGATATACCTGGCCTCGCCTTCCTCCGGTTGTGGCTCCGCCGCGGAACCCTGGAGCCGCTTCTTCTTCGCGAGCTCGGTCCGGACGCGTTAACTGGTGGTTGGTACACCGATGGGCGTGCTCGCCTCCGGGCATTTTCTCTCGGCCTCATCGGACATTGGCCCGCATCCAACATTGAGATTCAACCCGTTCTGACGTTCACTTGCGCGTTGCTCGCTGGAAACTGCTGTCTGGTGCGAATGCCCAGTGCGCTTGTGGAAGTCACTCGTCAATTCATGGAAAAGCTCCATGAATCGGACCCTTCTGGACTGTTGACGAGCCGTGTCTTCCTGGCCAGCTTCGATCACGCGCGATTCGATCTGCAAGAAGCAATGGCGCGCTCTGTCGATGGAGCAATGATCTGGGGCGGCGCTGAAGCCGTATCCCAGGTCCGCAGATTGCCGTTCCCTCACTGGTCGCGCCTCCTAGTGTTTGGGCCTCGAGTTTCTGCGGCGGCCATGGACGCCGAGAGTTGGGGCAACGCCGAAAACCGGGGCTCGTGGTGCCGTCGCATCGCCCGCGATGTCTGGCAGTTTGATCAGCAAGCCTGCTCTTCGCCGCAGACGCTTTTTCTTGAGCGCGCTCGAGGTTCCGATCCAGCAGACTTCGTTACTGAGCTCAAGAAAGCTTTCGAAGAAGAAAATCGCGCACACCCGCGCTACGACATCGAGCCGTCTTTATCCTCGGCTATCTCTCTGTCTCGCGCCTCGTGGCTATTAGCTGCAGACGGCAATTCCGCTATCTTTCCTGCAGCGCCGGACTGGACGATCCTCCTCGGCACCGGTTCGACAATGCCCAATCCCACCCAGGGAAGAACATTAACCGTTTTGGTGGTCGATGATCTTCTGGAAGCAATATCAAAATTTGATGGGACGCTGCAGACGCTTGGTTTGGGGATCTCCAATCCGCAGCGTGAAGAGATGCTGGCAAGAGCTGCCGGCAGAAACGGCGTGGACCGCGTCGTGAAGTTGGGCCGGATGCACGTATTCAGCTCGCCATGGGATGGTACTGAATTGATCCGCCCGCTGACTCGCTTGGTTCGACATGTGCAATCGCAAGACTGACGGAGCCTGATAACAAGATGGAGCAAGGCGAACAATTTCTGGAAGCTCTGGATCGCAAGGCTAAAATTTTTTCGCGATCCGCCCGCGCGACCGTTGCCACCAATCGCGAGCTTTGTATGTGGTTACTGAACCCTTTGGCTCGCTGGGCGGAAGCTGCCTATGGCAGCGATGTCTTCAACGTCGCCGCCCATGGATACGCCGAATACTGCGTCGGCGTCGCGAAGGCCAAGCAGATTTACGAACGCGCCGGCCGCTATACCCCAGAGAGCATGCCCGAGATCGTTTCTGGCGTTTACGAAGACGCGAGCTACATGGTCCCTTACATGTGGGCAGCCATTCTGATCTATCCTTTCTGGCCTTCCGTTGTGGCGCATATCGCTATGCTCCGGGATGACTTTATCCGGCGCCTGCCCAAGAATGCGATAGTATTCGAGCTCGCTGCCGGGCACGGAGTCCTGAGCCTGTTGGCGGCCGAGGACAGGCCTGACCTCCAGGTTGAGGGTTCCGACATCAGTCCCCCTGCCGTTGCCGTCGCCAATCGTTTACTCGCCGTTTCAGGGCACAGTGATCGCGTGAAGTTCACGGTCAAAGACGCTCTCAATAGCCACGGCACAGATCAGCCAAAGTGTCAGGGCCTGATTTCTGCCATGCTTGCGGAGCATCTGGCCGATCCCAAGCCGCTGTTCCGGACTATTTCGCATCAGATCACGCCTGATGGGATGGTTTACTTCAGCACTGCGCTTGAATCGCCCCAACGCGATCACGTTTTCGAATACAACCTTGAGAGCGAACCTCTTCGCATGGCGGAAGAGGCGGGACTGCGCGCCAGTCGCATGATTTCCGATGCCGGCACGATTCCGCAAGGAATGCGATTTCTACCACGATCCACCGCTATGATTCTGAGAGCGCGCTAAAGCCCGTTCCAAGTAGGATAGCTTCG
>JASLEQ010000346.1 GCA_030151135.1 Candidatus Sulfotelmatobacter sp.
TCTCGAATTCCTTATAGCGTTTGATGTTCGCAAAGTCTGAACCGATGAACGCCTCGGCCACGTCCCAATTCCAAAGCCCGTTCGTTTCGGCCGAGGTCTCGGGGTTCGGCTTCAGATTGAGTTGCTCGTACGGACAGATAAAAAGAATGTAGATATTCTTCCTGGTCCAGCGTGTGCGAACTTCAGTTTTGTATTTCGGCTCGACCTGTCCATGTGCATTCATCTCGATATAGACAGGCTGGGAACCTTGCCAAAATGTGGAGGCGGGATTGGTGTTGAGTTGGGGATCAGCATCGGCCCACCGGCTCTGCATGACGGTATCGGCCGCAAAAACGGAACTGCAGCAACCGATAAGAACTAACACCTGGAATATAGGATTCATAAGATTATTGACTGAGACATTAGCGAGGATCACTCGACATTGCGAGCCGCGTCAGATGATAAGTCATCAACGTATCCGGCGATAAAAATGCTTTGCGGAATTCTTTCAGCGCCTGCTCTGGTTTTCCTGAGGCCGCTTCAATCGTCCCGGCATTGAAGAGCCACCAGCCTCCCGGCGAATCATTGGAACTCTTCTCCACCTGGTCCGCCGCGGCCTGCAACTTCAGCATTGCAGAATCTGAATTGTTACCTGGAATTTGTTGCGACGCTTTCCACGCCCAGACGGCATCCGCGAAGCCAGACCTTTCGGCCGCCTGCTGGAAGTGAGCGAGGGATTTCTGCGGCTCCTTGCAACTCTGGTACATATTGCCGATCAGGTAATTGAATCTCGCCGATTCCAGGAAAGGGCCGAGTCCGTCATTCGTGAAGGCCAGATCTGGTACGGGCTCGGCAACATGATCAACGATCGTCAGGGCGTCCGCGCATTGTCCATGCTGCGCCAGCGACAAGGCGTGCTGGATCTGTACTTCCAGCCATACTTCCCGCACATTCGTGCCGCCTTCTTCCCGCTGGAAAAAGCGGTTATGGAACAACGACGTAGCCTTGTCGAACTCCCCGGCCTCAGCCAGATTCAGAATCAGTTCATAGACGAGGGAGGTCGGCATGGTAGCGAGGTCGGAATACCGCTCGAGCGCTGTCACACGTTCCTGCGGCGGATGCCGCAAAATGCTTAAGGCCTGATCGACTCCGGTATAGAGCGCGCGATTATGGGGATCCGCTTGCATCCCCTCCTGAAAGACGGTCAGAGCGTGCTCGGGATCATTTTTCTCATGAAGGAGCGCGCGCCCGAAGCTGGCATGCAGCACGGGAATCTGCGGATTCAGTTTGCGAGCTTGGTCCCATTCGGCAAGCGCCTGGTCGGTCACTCCTTTTGAGAAATAGAGTGTTCCCAGAAGATAGTGGGCGCTCGCATCGCGCGCATTTTCATTCAAAGCGGCTTTCAAGACGCGCAGATCTTCGGCCGAATTAGGAAATACGTAGGCGGTTGATAGCTTTGCCGCTACCGCGAAATCATTCGCCGCGGATTGTCCCAATTTCGCGCGGCAATAGCCGCGGTAATACGCCACCATTGGATGCTTGTTCGGTGGAAGTTGTCCCGGTTCGCTCTGATCCGCCACGGCGGCGGGATAGTCGCGGGAGAGCACCTCTACTGCTCGCGAATCCATTCCGAGCCGCATGTACTCCGACGCGATATTCAAAACGCGATTGGCATCGTCGGACAGATGCTGCAAGTCGGGCTTGCCGACCTGTTCGAGCAGAAAATAACTTTGCGGGAATCTGGCTAGCCACTCATTCGCGAGCTTCTGTGAAGCTTCCTTCCGGTCTTCGGCTGCGAGAACTGTAACGAGTTCCTCTGCCGTACGAACATCGTCGGGTGCGGCGTCGAAGGCCCGTCTCAGATAAGACTCCGCCAAGTTCAAATTCCCTTCCCGCGCCAGAAACTCTGCCAGCCGCACTGCCGCGGCGGCGCGGAATTCTGGCATCCGCTCGGCTGCCTCGTACGATTCACGGGCTTGTCGCTCGTCGCCGAGCTCGTCGTAGGCAATTCCGAGGTAATAGGAAATCTCAGCGTCGGACGTATTTCGTGCATGAACTTTCTCCAGCGATTGCCTGGCCTCGTCAAACCGCAGAAGGCCTGCATAGAGTCGTCCGGCCGCCTTCGTCAAAGCAAAACTCTCCGGAAATTTTGCCAGACCGGCTTGATACGTTTGGAGTGCGCCCAGCAGGTTGCCGTCGAGCTCCTGCTCGTTTCCCGATTGGAGCCAATCGTCTTCACTTCGCTCATCCGCAACGGGAATGTGATACGACGCTTGCGGTCCGACGTGGACCTCGTTCGCGGGAGTCCAGTCGTACTCGCCTTCGGTCTGATGCAGCAGCACCGTCCCGCTCATGTCGCGCAATTCAAACGTATATTTCTGCTGGGGATCTGCGTTCGCGACTTCATGCGTCCACGCGTGCTGCGGAACGAGTTCGGCCTTTTCCTGGAAGACTGTTTTATCTCCGGCTGCAATCCGTAGCAAAGCGCCTGGGACTGCCTGATTGACGTTCAGTCCGACTTCCAGCGCATTCTCTTTCCGGCTGAGATGCACAACGCCGGCCAGATTCGCTCGCGAGATTCCGCCAATGCCCCGGACCGGCATCCAGTACTCTGAAAAGCGGATCGTCTGCCGGGGCCCCAGGAATGCATACGTCTCCTGATTTCGAAATAGTCCCGCCTGGATCTCGACGTACGCGCTGTTGTTGTCCGAGAGCGTCTTGCGCCAGTCCAGTCCATCGGGATCAGTTCCCCACGACCAAATCTTCTTGAACGGCAGCTGCGAATAATCTGCGAAATGCGCGGTACCCGCATTGGTGTGCGGATGCCAGACGCCCATGAACGGTTCGCGGCTTGCATATACAAACGAAGAAACCGGGCCTTTGGTCTGGTTCCTGATGATGCTGAGATCCGTGCCATCCGGCAGAACCGGCCACGGGGTAATTTCTGTAAAGCCATGGCTTGCAGTAAAGCGCATTGGATACTGAATCTGCGAGTCGTCCCACACTTGCACTCCAGCGTTGTTCCACCAATAAAAGCGGTGCCGCACGTCGCTGCGATTGTTCAGCGTTACTTTTTCTTCCAGTACGGTGGAATGAGGCCGGAGCACAATTTCCACGGTCCATTGCATTCCATAGACTCGATCGACGTTGCTCACCGTGACAGACGCGCTCCCGTCTTTGTTCGCTCCGAACGCAAAATCGACGGGAGAGAGACTTACCCAGTTGTGCGAAACGGGAAAGTTGAATTCGATGCCGAACGCGGCCCAAGCCCCACGATATGAAATCGCCGCCTTCTTGATCGATGGGTTCGCGTAGAACATCGATTGTCCGCTGATCTTGTCCATGCAGGTATAAACATGGCCGCCCAGATCCGGGAGGACCGAGCACTTCAGATATTCATTTTCCAGATACAACGCGCGCCAGGCGTGATCGGTGCGTCGATCACTCAAGTTGTCGCGAAGAGTGTAGGGGTAATTGAAGCGGCTGTTGGCGTACTGATCGAACGGCGGATTGGGATCAGGGGAGCCTTCCTCATATGTTGGCAGTGTCAAGGTTCCCTGCCATACGCGAACCTGAGCCCCGGCCATCACGCAAGATACAGCCACCAGAGATAAAAGAGCAGAGACGATTTTCGCGATCATGTTCCTTGCACCGGGATTTCGAGAGAGCGTTCCATTATCCACACTCGGCAGCAACGCCGCTATGATCCGGTCCTTCAGGTTTTAAGACCTTCATTAGATTCTGGCAACACCACAATCGCTAACGGACTCTAATACGCGCTCAATCCCGCGCTACGCGGGCATTGCGGAAGACTGTTGCTGCGGCCCAAGACGTCAGACTCTCACGCTAAAGCGCGTTTGAGCTTCGCCGATAAGCCGGGTAGGGAGCATTCATGGCGCGCGGATGGAGCGTTATCATCCTGATTTTGCTGGCAAGCACTGGCTATGCGCAAACGCTGGTCGATGCGCCGAGTCACATAAGCCGGGTCGACAGCGTGCTGACTGCCGTCACGGTTGCCAGTATCGGAGCGGACGCATACGCCACGCATCTGAACTGGACGGCGCGGGCAGGTCTCGGCAGGAATGAAGTGAATCCATTTGCACGCATGTTCGTCTCGCACGGTACAGCACCGCTGGTTGCGTATTTCGCCGCGGGAGCAGGCACAGTCGTTTTGGCAAACTATAAACTGGGGCGCCGTCACCGAAAACTTGTGATGGCCTTTGATCTCGGTCTGCTGGGCAGTGAAATCTACTGGACACAATACAGCCTGAACCATCACATCAACTGACATTCTGCCGATTGAAAGACACGCTCCGCAGATTGATATTGAAAAGCCCCACTGGCTAAAGACGTCTCTCTGCCCTGAATTTTCTCTACAGGTCATATATTCTGAAGCGGATGAGATTATGGAGCCCATGTGTTTACAGCCTGATCGGGTTCGCATTCGCGAGTGGACTCTGTTTTTCCGAGCAAAAGGCGCCTGATAACTTTTCCAGCCATATACAGAAAGCTCGGCAGTACCTCGAGCAGAAGCGACCGGACCTTGCGATTCCCGAGTTGGAAGCGGCGGTCGCGATCGAGCCCGGGAATTTCGAAATTCAGGGCAATCTTGGGGTCTTGCTGTACTTCCAGGGGAAGATTGGCGAAGCCATCCCGCATCTTCGAGCGGCGGTAAGCAACGAACCCGGTTTAGGAAAAATTCAAGGCCTGCTGGGGCTTGCCGAGGTGCGGACGCAAGATCTGCAACACGGACGAGCCGATCTGGAATCTGCGTTCCCTCTGATTGGAGATCAGAAGTTCAAGGTTGAAGTCGGACTCGAACTGGTCAGCTTACAAACGGAAAGTGGCGACCTGGAAGAAGCAAGTTCCGTGGTCACGCAGTTGCGCAAGATCGCGCCTGACAATCCAGAGGTTCAGTATGCCGCGTATCGCACGTACTCGGATCTGGCGGGAGAGTCGATGCTCGCTTTGTCGTTGGCTGCTCCTGATTCTGCTCAGATGCAGCAGCTGATAGCTCACGAGGAAAATCGCCAAGGAAACATCAACGGGGCGATCGAGCACCTACGCAAGGCGATCGCCATTAATCCACATCTGCCGGGCGTGCATTTTGAGCTCGCAGAACTGTTGCGGTCGTCCCAAGATGAATCCGTCAAGAAACAAGCCGAGGCAGAATACCGGGCGGCCCTCGCGGAGAATCCGCAGGATGAGAAGGCCGTCTTGCGGCTCGCGGAAATCAATATCCAAAAGGGAGACACTCCACAGGCGTTCCAAGAATATACAAAAGCTGTAGAGATGCAGCCGTCCGATGCGGACGCCAAGTTGGGCCTGGCCAAGACACTGATTACGATGAATCGCACGGACGAAGCTCTGAAGCTGCTGCAAGAAACCGTGCAACTCGACCCAACCAACGCGACCGCGCATTACCGCCTAGGCACCATGTATCGCGAGATGGGGCGTACAGAAGACTCGAAAAAAGAAATTGAGCTTTACAAAAAGTTCAAAGACATGAAAGAGAACTTACGAGCGCTCTATAAAGAGCTGCAAATCCAGCCCAAAGAAGCGGCCGCGGAGGAGTCGGATCAAAAATAGGCGCAGGTCGCAAGGTATCTCCGCGAGGCCTTTCTGGTGGATCAGGGTTTTGAGCCGGGTCTTGCCACTCCTGCTCTGTCTCACCGCCGGAGCTGTGGCGCAGATGGGCACCGCGACTCCGCTCTCCCCCAAGGAGCGCGAAAAAGCAGAGGCAGAGCGAAAACTCACGGGGAATCTTACTAACTATCCCAAACTGGTCGACATCACGGCCTCGACCGGCATCCATTTCGAGCACATTTCCTCTGCTGAAGGGAAATACATTCCGGAATCCATGAGCGGGGGAGTGGCTCTTATCGACTACGACCGCGACGGGTGGCCGGATATCTACTTCACAAATGCAGAAACCGTCGAAATGACGCTTCACCATCAAAAGGGCCGCAGCGCGCTATATCACAACAACCACGACGGCACCTTCACTGATGTGACAGAAAAAGCGGGAGTGGGCTATCCATGTTGGGCGTTTGGTGTGTCCGTGGGAGACTACGACAATGATGGATGGCCCGACCTTGTCGTGAGCTGCCTGCATGGAATCGTTCTTTATCGAAATAACGGGGACGGAACTTTCTCGGACGTGACGAAGAGCAGCGGTTTGGACAGCGACTCTGGTTGGGCTACGGGCGCGACGTTTGGTGACTATGACAAGGACGGGTATGTCGATCTCTTCGTGTCGCATTACGTGGACTTCCATCTGGATGATCTACCGGTCTTTGGCTCGAGCAAATCGTGCAAATACCTGGGACTGGACGTTCAGTGCGGCCCGCGGGGACTGAAGGGGCTGCCTGATAGCCTCTACCACAACAACGGCGACGGAACATTCACCGACATATCGAAGAAGGCCGGCGTCGACGATCCGGAACGTCGATTTGGTTTGACGGCCGTCTGGTCGGACTTTAATTCGGATGGGGATCTGGACCTATTTGTAACGAACGATAGTCAGGCAAATTATTTGTACCAAGGCGACGGGAAGGGCAAGTTCGAAGATGTTGCACTGACGTCTGGTGTAGCAGCAAACGAAGATGGGCTGGAACAGGCGAATATGGGTGTGGCGGTGGGAGACTTCCTGCACACCGGGCGCATGTCGATCCTGGTGTCGCACTTTGATATCGAATACGCCACCCTTTATCGCAATGATGGAGCGATGAATTTTTCTGACACATCCATTACATCGGGAATCGCACGCGGCACGCAGGGCTTCGTGGGGTGGGGAGATGCTTTCGTCGATTTCGATAACGACGGCTGGCTGGATTTTTTCCTTGTGAATGGACACGTGTATCCCCAGGTGGATAGTGCCCATCGTGCGAACACGTATCGCGAACCGAAATTCCTTTTTTTGAACCAGCACGACGGAACATTCCGGAACGTTAGCCGACAGGTTGGACCGGCGTTGGAACAGGAACAAGTCAGCCGAGGCGTTGCGGTTGGCGACCTTTTCAACGATGGCCGGATGGAAGCTGTTGTGGAAAACCTGGTCGGCGGGCCAATGATCCTCCGTCCAGAAGGCGGTCCGAAAAACCATTGGATCAGTTTCCAACTTGAAGGAACAAAGTCGAACCGGCTCGCTCTGAATGCCCGCGTCCGCGCAGTCGCGGGCGATTTAGCGCAGTCAGGGGAAGTTCTCGGCGGCACAAGTTATCTCTCGCAACATGACCTTCGCATTCACTTTGGGCTGGGAGACCACTCGCGTCTTGATCAAGCGGAAATACTTTGGCCCAATGGAAAACGAGAAGTGCTGTCGAATCTGGCCGCCGACAAGTTTTATGTTGTACGTGAAGGACAGGGCGTAGTGGAAAGCAAAGCAGCGGAAAACGTACACCTGCCGTAAGCGAACTGCTGTCCTTCGACGGTTCGGCGCGTTTCGGTCATGTGGCGGATTTATAAAGAGCGCTATGGATCCCGAATATCGGTCGCCTGACGTATTACGCATCGCGGTCTCAGTCGTGCTGGCCCTCAGTGCGATCGTAGCCAACGCGCAGAGGGCCGATCAATCTGCCGATGCCAGGATGATGCAGCAGGTACATCAGGCCGTCAGCCTCGCTGAACACGGAGACAAGCAGCAAGCAATGGGCATCGCAGAAGGCCTGCTATCACGAGATCCGACGTTTGTTCCGGCTCTGAAGCTCAAAGCAATGTTGCTGGAGGAATCAGGACAGGACACGATAGCCGCAACCATCTATGAGCGGGCTCTGACTCTGGCTCCAACCGATCCAGACTTGCTGCTGAAGGTGGGCATTTTCAAGCTCACGTCAGGGAATGTTGGCCAAGCGATACAAGATCTACAGCGCTGCGTGAAACACGATCCCGAAGACGCTGATGCGTACTACTACCTGGCGCAGGCGTATCACCGCAACGGTCAAGACGACTTAGCGTTAGGCGCGATCCGGAAAAGCTTGAAGATTGCGCCGAAGAATCCTTCAGTCTGGCAGAAGTACGGGGAACTGCTCTGCGGGACGGGCGATTGCGAATCGGGAATGCGCTGGTTGGTAAAGGCGCAGAACGCAGACGCCGCGCTGCCGCGCCTTGACTATGACATTGCAGCCGCGGACTTTCAGTTGATGGATATTGCCGGTGCCGCACAGCATGCTAGCCGCGAGGTTGAAAATCACCCCGAAGACCTGAATGCGCTACAACTACTGGCAGCATCCGATGTGAAACTGGGACAGTGGCAGGAATCCGAGAGCACATTCAACCGAATCCTCGCCGCCAAACCTGACGACGTTGAAAGCCTGCTCGGGCTCGGACAGAGTGAAGTCGAATTGAAAAAGTATCCCGAAGCGATTGAGAGACTGCAAAAAGTACTGCGTCTTGACCCCACCCGCCTGCTGGCGCATTTCTATCTTTCGCGCGCATATGCCGCTACGGGGCGCACGGAAGAGGCGGCGCATGAAGCCGCCCTCCATCAATTGATGATGGAACAAGCTACCTTCGTTCGTTCCACCGCAAACGAGGAGCGCGAGAACGCCATCAAATCGAAGGCGCAGGCAATGCTCGCCTCAGGTAACGAGAATGCTGCACTGCATCTTTATCAGGAGAGCTTCAAGGGAAGCTCCGCGACTCTCGCGGATGCATACGTATTCCTCGGCAAGACCTACCTCTTCATGGGCCAAACCGAGGATGGGTTGCGGTGTTTGCACCATGCGGTCAAGCTGCAGCCGAACGTTCGCGGCGCGCACACGTATGAAGGAATTCTGGCGCTGAAGAACGGTGATTTGAGCCAGGCGGAAAAGGAATTCCAGGCGGAACTGGACAATGATCCAAGTTATCAGCTGGCAATCGCCGAGATGGGTGAGGTTCGGTATCACCAGGAACGCTGGACGGACGCGGCAGAGCTACTGGCACGGTCGAAAACCAGAACTCCCGAGCTGCTGTATATGCTCTGCGACTCTTATTTTCGGATGAAAAACGTTCCAGAGGCAGATTTGAATGCCGAGGTCATGGCCGCCTATGCGAGAAACAAGCCGGCTGTCATGCAGGGTCTGATCGACCTTCTCAATCGCAATGGGCAATCAGAACTCGCAAAACGGTTGGCTTTTTGAGCGGTGCAGTGTCTCGACTTACGATGTAGTGTTGATGGCCCAGAGCACCTGACACGGTATTCAGCTTTGTAACTCGAGCGAATTATGGTGCGCTCTCTGTGACCGTCAAAATCTGATCTGCTTTGACATTCTTCAATACCTGCTTGATCCCGCTAGGCCAAGTCAGTTCCATCGCTTCCACCACAGTGGCGGTACCCAATCCGAAATAAACGCGCTTGTCGCTTGAGGAGTTGTAGCTCACCGCGGTGGTCGCGTGGTTGTATTGAGTTCCCGCGGAGGTTGTGATCTTGATTTTCGTGCCGAGACCATCGCGATTCGATTTGATTCCCACCAGGTTCAGAATCAGCCAGTGATTGTGATCGGGCGAGCGATTGATCCAAATCTCTGGCGGAGCGTTCAGCGCGCTCACAACGGCGTCGATCTTGCCATCGTTATTAAGATCGCCGAAAGTTGCGCCGCGATGAGGAGCTGCAATTTGAAATGACGGTCCGACTCTGGAACTTACGTCTTCGAATGTGAAGTTGCCCTTGTTGTGAAACACGCGATTAGGCAGCGGAAATGGGCGGTGGGCGAGTTCCTGAGCGTTGTCGAGAATGTCGGAATTGCTGGTAAAGAGATCTTTGTTGCCGTCGTTATCGAAATCGAAAACTCCCACGCCCCAAGCGGTGGACCGGCTGGTAGCGGCCGCAAGGCCTGAAGGCGCGGTCATGTCCTGGAATTCGCTGTTGCCGAGATTCTTGTAAAGAGGAAAGCCTTCGCCGAACATGGCGGTCTCGAAGATGTCGGGCTTACCGTCGTTATCGACGTCGCGAAAGTCGGCAGCCATTCCGGCGATGGGGCTTCCGAACGCGTTGTAGGCCACGCCCGCGGGAAGGGCAACGTTCTTGAAAGTTCCATCCCCCTGGTTGTGGAGAAGGTAATTTTCGAAGGTATCGTTGGCAATGAAAATATCGGTAAAGCCATCGTTGTCGTAGTCCGCGAAAGCAAGACCCATTCCCTTTCCGATGTACTGCGAGATGTGAGATTGCGCAGAAACGTCCGTAAAGGTGCCGTCTCCGTTGTTGCGGTAGAGGATGTTGGGGGTGCCCAGAAACTCTACGGGCGAACAATACGCGGGCTGGCCGGCTTGAGCGCAGAGTTTGGCGGTCGAAATCGAGTAGTTCAGATAATTGACGACAAAGAGATCGAGCCGGCCATCGTTGTTGTAGTCGAACCATCCGGCGGCGATGGACCAGGCTTTGCCGAGTTTCGGAACCATGCCAGCGACGCCTGCTTTGGCCGTGACGTCAG
>JASLEQ010000373.1 GCA_030151135.1 Candidatus Sulfotelmatobacter sp.
GTCAAATCCATGACGATGTGCCCGGCTTGCAGCGCATCCTGCCCACCATCATCGTCCGGTCCATTCCACAGCGCACCAACGTCCACCGTTCCGGCGCTTTTCGGCTGCTCCACCATCTTCTGTGGCGTACGCTTCTGCTTATCGACGTAAGCCTTGATGACCTGCGTGGCGAGACGCGCCGCCAGCCTCCCGTGCTCGCCGCCCTGAAACAGGACGCACACGACAATGTCAGGATTGCGTCGCGGCGTGAAGCCTACGAACCATCCGTTTTGCGCAAATTCTTCCTGATTCTTGATCTTTGCCCGCAGCGCCAGGGACACGACCTGCGCCGATCCCGTTTTGCCCGCGATCTCAAGGCCCGGAACATGCGCCGAGGGCGCGGTCCCTTCCGGCAATAGCACCCGTGACATCGCGTCCGTAATAAAAGTCCACCCGTTGGGATCCATAGGAACGGTCTTCACTTCGGTGTATTTGGCAGCCTCCACGTAACCTGGGGGCACGTCGACGGGATTGATCACGTGCGGCACCACCATGCGTCCACCCATTGAGATTGCGCTGATCGCCCGCAACAATTGCACCGGAGTGATAGCAATTGCGCCTTGCCCAATGCCCACCGAAATAGTCTCGCCCGCAAACCACTTCTGCTTGAAGTTCCGGATCTTCCACTCTTCCGACGGCATTACTCCAGAGACTTCGTTGGGAAGATCGATTCCCGTCTTCTGCCCGAGACCGAAATCGGTTGCGTATTTCGCAATCCGCTCGATCCCGAGCTTATTCGCCAGCGTATAAAAGAACACGTCGCACGATTGATAGATCGCCTTCTCCAGATCGACGGGACCATGCCCGCCTTTCACCCAGCATCCAAAGCGGCGGCCGTAGAACTCCGCGCCGCCGGTGCAATTCACATGCAGATCCTGCGCGACGTGCTCCTGCCAGCCCGCCACCGACATGATGATTTTGAACGTCGATCCCGGGGCCAGCTGCGCTTGAATCGCCTTGTTCAGCAGCGGCTTATCAGGATCGGTAACCAGCTTGCTCCACTCATCACGCGACACGCGCACGGCAAAATCGTTCGGATCGAACGTCGGCCCGCTCGCCATCGCCAGGATCTCCCCCGTGTGCGGATCCATTGCGACAATCGCGCCATTCTTGCCCTGCAACTGCTCTTCCGCCGCGATCTGCAAATCGATATCGATCGTCAACTTCAATTGCTTCCCGGGGATCGCTTCCGTCTCTCCGAGCCGGCCAACCTCGCGTCCATGGCTGTCGACCAGCGCCTGCCGCGATCCGTTCTTGCCCATCAGCAGCGTGTTGTATTGCCGCTCCACGCCAGAAATTCCCACAACATCGCCCGGGTTGTACAACTCGAACGCCGCCTGGTTGAGCATGTCGTCGCTGACTTCGCCAACGTATCCGATCAAATGCGCCATGAATCCGTTGCGCGGATACAGGCGCCGGTGCGCCATGATCGTATCGAGTTCCGGCAGTTCGTTGCGGTGAGCCTCAATGAATTGCAACTCGTCGGGCGTGATGTCTTCTTTGAGAAAAATTGGCTGGTACTGCGGCATCGATGCGAAACGCTTGATGCGTGCACGCACTTCATTCGGATCAAGATGCAACCCCTGCGCGATCAGGTCAGAGTCGGCGCTGAGATCGCGGGAAGAATCACGCAGCAATAACGCGGAAAATGACGGATAGTTGTCGACAATAATCCGCCCCTCGCGATCCAGAATCTTGCCGCGCGGCGCGAGTACCGGGACGTTGCGAATGCGGTTCTTTTCGGCGGCCAGCGAATAGTAGTCGCTCTGCATCACCTGCAGCCGCCATAGTCCGTAGGCCAGCACCAGGAAGATGCCCAGGATGATGTACTGCGCCGCCGTCAGGCGGATCTCGGAAACTTTTTCGTCGCGGCCGAACATAAGTCAGTGCCCGATTTCGAGTACCCAGCGCCGCGTGGCTCGCGGCGAGCCGGCGTCACGGCAGCAAACATGGGTCAAGCTGTTCGGGATTCCCTTTATTTTATTCCTCACAGACCGACTCTCTCCACCAAAGCAGATCACGAAGGTCACGCCCGAAGTACCTGTCTCCATCACCTTGGATGTTCCGGTTACTCGGGACACAGGACTCGCGACTCGGGGCCCTTTACGTTCTCTGCTTGAACCGGTCGAGCACGAAGTACAGCAACACTCCAATGAACGCATTCACCAGTCCTGCCAGAATGCCGTGCGGCCAACTCCAGCTCTGCGTCATGTTCACCAGCGCGCGCGCAACCGTGAAATAGACCGCCGAATGGATCAGGTAAAAACCGAGCGTCACCAGAAAGCGCGCTCCAGCGTTCTCGACATCCAACTTCACGCCCAACGACGACGCTCCATATCCCACCACGGTCTTGGCAATGCCGTAGATCCCAATCGGATTGTGCCCCAGCATGTCCTGCGCCAGCCCAATAATTGCCCCTGTAAACAGCCCGGCAATCGGGCTGCGCCGCGCCATCGCAAAGAAGATCGTGACCAGCAGCGGCAGGTCGACGTACACGGCAAATCGCGGAAACCGCAGCGGTACGAATGCCTGGATGAACAATGCCAGCAGCGGCACGCCAATCGTGACCGGCACACTGAACCGATAAACTTCAACCTGCTCGTTCGATGTGTAGGTGATCGGCACGTTATTGTGGACTGTTGTCCTGGTTGGCGCTCTGGGACTTCGGAACCGTTGGCGCGGATTTCTCCTCCACAATCGCAGGCCCCGGCTGTGCTTTTGCGGAGTCGGTCGGAGTCGCATTACCGCTCGCCGGCTTCGGCTTCGCAGCCTTGACCGCTGCACTCGCTGCCGGACTTCCCAATGCCTGTTGTCCCGCCGACACAGTCTGCTTCTTCACTGGCGTTGGTGTCGCGACCCCGCTGTTCGCCTTCGCCGGAGCACCGGTTGCCGGCTTTGCAGTCGCGGTACCGTTAGGCGCACCGCCTGAAGCTGGCTTCGTCCCCGGATTCGCAGCCGTCGTTGCAGCAGGCGCATTCGGATCAACCACCGGCTTGTCCGGCACCGACGGCAGCCGTTGCGCCAGGATATCTGCCGCGCGCACACGCTCATGTGCGTCGGCCACAGCCTGCCGCTCCTGCTTCTCCACCAGCACCAGGACTTCTTCGAGTTTGCTCAGATCAGCCGCCGGCTTGATCTTGATGTTCAGGAATAAATCCTTCCCCGGAGCTACCTTCATCACAGTCCCAATCGGCAGTCCTTTCGGAAAAATCTGGTCGCCGCCGCTGGTCAGCACCGTCTCCCCCGATTGCACCTGCTCGTCGCTCATCACCCGCTCCAGCGTGACTTCTCCGTTTGCGTTTCCGCGAAGCACGCCTTGCAGCCGGGATTTCTCGAGGATCGCTCCCACCCCGCTCGACTGGTCGCTGATCAGCAGAACCTGCGACTCGCCCGGATACACCAGCAGAACTTTGCCGACAATTCCATCTGCCGTGAGGACCGCCATGTCGCGCTTGATCCCGGAATCTTCGCCCTTATCGATATAGATAATGCGGGACAAGTCGCTGCCGCTCGATCCGATCACCTGCGCCGCCACCGTCTTGGCGATGAATTGTTCCTTGAATCCGAGCAGGTTCTGCAGGCGCCTTGCCTGCGCCGCGTCTTCATTCAACCGCACCTGCTCCAACCGCATTTGCTCGATCTGCTGTTTCAGTTCGCGGTTTTCTGCGCGCACGCCGCGCAGATAAAAATAGTTATGCCAGATGTTATGTGAGGAGTTTTCAATCCAGACGAGGCTCCGCTCGAACGGAGACAGCGCACCCACGGCCCAGATGCGGATCAGTCGCGTATCTTGACCTTCATTAGCGTTGCCGCGTTTGACCTGCACCGCCAGTCCGAGCACTTGCGAAAACAACACAAGCACCAGCACGATCAGGTTGCGATAGCGGCCGAGGACAGATTCCATAA
>JASLEQ010000399.1 GCA_030151135.1 Candidatus Sulfotelmatobacter sp.
GTTACCGATCTGACGAGGGACGTTGGGTAGCCTCTGGGAAGTTCTGTAGTCTGCCGCTGACGGGGCTTGCCCGCAAGGTGTTGCGCAGGGCGGGGTTTCAGATCGAACCGCCGCGTCGCCAAAACATCAAAAAAACTGAAAATCCGGGAGGAGCTTTGGATCATCTATAACGAGAGCAGTTCTCCGCAATACAGCAAGGTGTTCGAGGACGGACGATGACAGCTTTGGCAACCGGTACAAGAGCTCCGGAATTTGAGTTGAAAACATCTGATGGGAAGAAGTTCTCGCTGCACGCCGAATTGGCGACTGGCCCAGTGATGCTGGCGTTTTTCAAAGTATCGTGCCCAACCTGCCAGTACACTTTTCCTTTCCTTGAGCGCCTTTACAGGGCCTACCAAGATAAAGGCGTCAAGATTATTGGTGTGTCGCAGAATGATGCGACGGAGACGACTGCCTTTGCCAGAGAGTTCGGCGTGACGTTCCCGCTCGTGCTGGATGATCCTCGAAACTATTCTGTCTCAAACGCATACGGTCTCACCAATGTCCCATCTATTTTCTGGATTGCTCAGGATGGCGAGGTTGAGATCTCCAGCGTCGGATGGGTGAAGGCCGACTTCGAGCAGATGAACCGGAAAATAGCCGAATTAGGAAAGACCGTGCCGGGCGCGATCTTCAAGCCGGGAGAAGAAATCCGCGACTTTCGCGCTGGTTGAGGGTCGAAGAACTAGCTGCCGGTCGGCAGCTCAGAGACGTCTCCTCAGCGAAAGCCCCGCTCCGTTTGCCTGGGTTCCAACAGTAGTTGCACTCTCGTGCTGGGTAACTGTCCATTTCCCATGCGTGCCCGGGACTAAGCCTCCAGTACAATTTTCCTGGAACGTCACAATATCAAAACCTTCCGGCGGCCGCCGCTTCGTTGGGGGAGAAAATCGACCATGCAGGGTATGGGGAAGCTTGTCGCCGTGTGTCTGATTGCTTGCGCAGGGCTTTTGGTTTGGGCCGACGGGGGCGCGGGGGGTGGCGGATCAAAAGGCACATCGGTGCGCCTGCCTGGCGCTGCATTCAATGCGCTCGAAAGCATCAATCCGGAGCACATTCGGTGGCATGTGCGCTTCTTATCTCACGACCTGCTTGAGGGCCGCGGACCTGGACAGCGCGGAGGAGACCTGGCCGCGGAGTACATTGCTACACAATTTGCCGAGTATGGATTGAAGCCCGCCGGAGATCACGGTACCTACATGCAGCATGTCCCGCTGGTCGGGATCACCACGCTTCCTGAGACACAGTTTTCCCTGGTCCCACAGAAAGGCGAGGCTGTAAATCTTAAGCCTTTAGACGAATACGTCGCTTACGACCAGACTCAGCAGTCGCAATCGGACGTGGATTCGGAGATTGTATTCGTAGGCTACGGGATCGAAGCGCCTGAGTACAACTGGGACGACTACAAGGGCGTCGATGTACGCGGCAAAGTTCTGCTCATGCTGGTGAACGAGCCGCCCTCCGATGATCCGAAATTTTTCAAAGGCAAGGCGCTGACGTATTACGGGCGATGGACTTATAAGTACGAAGAGGCTTTGCGCAAGGGTGCCGTTGGGGTGTTGCTGGTGCATCAGACGCAGATGGCGAGTTATCCCTGGGAAGTCGTGCGGAACTCGAATTCCGGAGAAAAATCGTTCCTCAAGTTGGAAGGGCCTTCGTTGAAGGTGGCTTCGTGGATTCATTTCGACGTGGCTTCGCGGCTGGCATCGTCATCGGGACAGAGCCTGGAAAAACTGATGGCGTCGGCGCAGTCGCGTGACTTCCATCCCATTGATCTCGGTGCCCGCCTGAAGGCACACATGGTCAGCAAGGTACGGAACTTCGAGTCGAACAATGTGGTGGCGATTCTTCCCGGTGGCGATCACAAAATGGCGGACGAGGCCGTCCTGTACACGGCCCATTATGATCACTTTGGAATACGTCCCGATATGCCGGGAGATAATATCTTCAACGGTGCGGACGATAACGCTACCGGCTGCGGCATTCTGCTGGAAATTGCGCGCGCCTACGGTGGCAGCGCTGCGAAACCGCGGCGCTCGATCTTATTTGCGGCCGTGACGGCTGAAGAGCAGGGATTGCTGGGATCTGAATACCTGGGCAAGCATCCTCCAATTCCCGCAAATAAGATCTCCTTGGACCTGAACTATGATGACGTGAAGCCGCTCGGAGCTCCGGAGGAAGTGCAGGTCGCCGGTGCCGAACGAACAACTTTCTATCCCGTCGTGCAGGCAGCGGCGAAAGATTTCCGGCTGGCCATTCGTCCGGATGCGCGGCCGGAGGCCGGGCATTTCTACCGGTCTGACCATTTCAGCCTGGCCCGCGTGGGCATTCCATCTTTCTCGATTAACGAGGGCACGAAGTTTAAGGGACATCCCGACTCGTGGGGCGTAGACCAGGAACGTGAATACGTGGAGAAGCACTATCACCAGCCGAGTGACGAATACCATCCCGAGATGGATTTCGTTGGCGACTCGGCGATGGCGCGATTCGGCTTTGCGTTGGGATGGGAAGCGGCGAGCTTGCCGAAGCTTATCGAGTGGCAGAAGGGCGACGAATTTGAGGCGGCGCGAATGGGCAGCCACTAATAGTTGTGACTGTGAGAAAGATCGTGTGGTCTGATGAATCTCGGAAGACCATGGCGGAAGGTGC
>JASLEQ010000420.1 GCA_030151135.1 Candidatus Sulfotelmatobacter sp.
TTTACCGAACATCGCGGCACAGTCCGGTGGTTCTTGCCTGGGCTCCTCCGGGATCGTGCTTGCGAAGGCATCGCAGAACGCGTAGTCCGGCTTTCCACTAGGCGGCGGCTCAGGCTTCTCAGTCGTAAAAAATGAAAAGAAGAACCCGCTGTTCGGATCCTCTTTCGGTCCCGGCCCCGGCATCTCCATGTCGAGCCCGTTGTTGATGAACGAGGCCGCATGCGTCGCTCCCCAGTCGCTCGACACGAATCCCTTGAATCCAAGCTCCTTCCGCAGAATGTCCACGAGCGTTTCACGATTCCCGCACCCGTACGTTCCATTGATCCTGTTATACGAGCACATGATCGACGACACATCCGCATTTACCGCCTCTACAAATGGCGCGATATAGATCTCATGCAGCGCCTGGTCGTCCACGAAGATATTGGGGCCGTCGCTGTCATATCCCACATAGTGCTTGGCCTGCGCCATCACGCCTTGCGCCTGGATCCCACGAATGACTGCGGCCCCCATCGCTCCCGTCAGCACCGGATCTTCCCCGTACGTGTTATAGCCGCGTGCAAAAGTGATATCGCGATCAATGTTGATGAACGGCTGCAACACGAGGTCGATCCCGAGCGACTTCGCTTCGCGCCCAATAACTACTCCGTTATCCTCCGCCATCTTCACGTCGAAAGTCGCCGCCACCCCCATCGTCGCTGTCTCGGCTTGCGACGGATGCCGCGTCAGCACGCCCGGAGGCCCATCCGACATTCGAATTGCCGGAACCCCCAGTCGCGGCACTCCGGTCAAATAGCCAGCCTGCCCTTGATTCGTCGCCGCATTCTCTCGCGAGCCGCGAATCAGAGCCATCTTCTCTTCCAGCGTCATCTGACTGAGAAGCTTGTCCACCCGCGCATCGCCGGCGACGGCCGCGACGGTTTTTTGCGCCGCGCATCTTGCGGGAACCGTAAGGATCGCAACGAGAAGTCCAAAATGTAAGAGGAAGAAGGATAGGGATAGCTGATTACGGCCCGGACCGCCTGGTTGCTGTGTCATCGTGGACTTCACCTGCTGCGTTCCGTAAAAACGCAGCAGCACATCTTAGTCCTCGACACCTCATCACGCCAGCGCGGCCACGGAGAATTTTCAGCCGGAATTCGCGGCGCTTCCGATGATGCCCACGCCGCTATCGGAAGCTACGCGCTCCCAGCGCAAGCCCCCGCGCCTGGGGATTTTGAAAGCATTTCTGATGCTGCTGAGCGTGCTGCTTACGACCAGCCGCACGGTTATGGGGTAGGTGGATCAACAGGTATCTCTGAACGTGCGGGGATGGCTTCCCACCGCCGCGACGGTCGCGTTGCTCCTCACTTCGATACGGCACTGACCTGGTGGAGAAGGCTGCCGCTCTTCTGCCCCACCGCTTCCATATATTCGCTCAACGTCACAAATCGATATCCCTTGGCCTTCAACTCTGAGATCAATTCCGGCATCATCGCCGTTGTCGATGACAGCTCGTGAAACGCGAGTATGTGCGTATAGACCCCATGCTTCTCGCGCTGCTCAATCTGCCGCAGCACTCCGCCCGCCAGCGACGGCTTCGGGCATCCAACGGCGCTTCTCGTACATAAATAATCGAGCGAGTTCACATCGCGCAGTGCAACCGGGTTCTCCGATGAGATCGTCAGCAGGTGATAGCCTTCCCTCTCCAGATCCCGCCGCGCATCGTCGGGAATGACCCAATCCGGAGGCCGCAAGTACCTCGGCTCCATCCCCGTCACCGCCTTGATCCTCTCCGCGCCCCGGTTTACATCTTCAAGCACCCACTGTTCGCCGTTCTTGCGCTCGGCCGTGCGAAGTTCAATGTGGCTATACGTGTGATCTTCCAACTCAAACCCGCGCTTCACCAACTGTTGCGCTGCATCGAGACAGGTAACGCCAATATTCTCTTCGTACCGTCGATCTCCCCAGGTCTTCGGCGTAAGCCGCCATCCGACAACAAAGAAGGTCGCCTTCACTCCGTTCGAATCCAGCACATTCATCAACCCGGGTCCCGGATGCGCGCCTTTGTTTTCAAGCAATACATACGGACGCGGGCCATCGTCGAAAGTCAGCGCAACCAGTTTGTCGGCGGCCATCGCCGCGGGTGCCCAAAGAACCAAAAACAATGAAGATATGACAGCTTTTCTAGACTTCATAAGCTCATTATTTGCGCAGCGTTCTCGACCGCGTTAATTACTTTGGTGGGGTGATCGTTCGAGAACCGGACAAACCAGTGTTACTCGGCGTCCTCAGCGTACTTGCGGTGAAAGCTTTTACTTTCTGGCGCCTCTCGTGCCAACCCTCCCCTTCCGTAGTAAGCTTTATCAGGAATGCCCGCCGAGAAGATTCTGATCGTGGATGACGAGCGCCTGGTCCGCTGGTCTCTTCGTCAGAAATGTGAAGAATGGGGATATCACGTCGTCGAGGCCGTCTCTGGAGAACCCGGCCTGCGTATGGCTGCGCAGGAGTCTCCCGACCTCGTCCTGCTCGACGTCCGCATGCCCGACATCAACGGCATCCAGGTACTGGAACAGATCAAAAAAGCGCAAGATCCTCCGCCCGTCATCATGATCACGGCGGACCCGCAACTGGATGATGTCAAGACCGCTCTGAAACTCGGCGCCTACGATTTCATCGGCAAGCCTCTCGACTTCGAGGAACTCCACGTCACCATTCAAAACGCCCTTGAAGCCACGCGCCTGCGCACTGAAGTGCAGTCGCTGCGCGGAGAAGTCCGCCGCCACACTGGCTATCACGACTTCGTCGCCGTCGCTCCCAAAAGCATCGAGTTGATGAACTTCGTCGAGAAGGTCGCGGCCAGCGAAGCCACCACCATCCTCATTCAGGGTGAAAGCGGCACTGGTAAAGATCTCATCGCCAAGACGATTCACTACGAGAGTTCCCGCCAGAACGGCGCATTCGTCGCCATCAACTGCTCGGCCATCCCCGAAACGCTCATGGAGGCCGAACTTTTCGGCCACGAAAAAGGCGCCTTCACCGACGCCAAGCAGATGAAGAAGGGCTTGTTCGAGACGGCGCACGGCGGCACGCTGTTCCTCGACGAAATCGGCGAACTCTCTCCGCTCCTGCAAGCGAAGTTGCTTCGCGTGTTAGAAGACCAGGTCATCCGTCGCATCGGCGGCGTCCGCGACATGCAAGTCGACGTTCGCGTCATCGCCGCGTCGAATCGTGATCTCGAAAAAGCCGTACGCGAAGGCCAGTTCCGCCAGGACCTTTATTACCGTCTCGCCATCATTGCTATCTTTATTCCGCCGTTGCGCGAGCGTACCGAAGACATCCTGCCGCTCGTCGACTTCTTCATCGACTGGTACAACCGAAAGTTCAAGAAAGCGATTCGCGGGATCAGCCCCGAAACGCGCCGCCTGCTCCTCGCCCATAACTGGCCGGGCAATGTCCGCGAACTGAAGAACTCAATCGAGCGCGCCATGATCCTCGAAGAGGAATCCATCCTTCGCCCGGTCTACATGCCCTTTGCCGTTGGTGAGGCCGCCCGCAGCGGGTTGACCGCCTTCGAACACTCCAGTTCGTCATCCGAGGGCGCCGGGAAGCAACTTCCCAATGGACGCGTGTTGCCCCGTCTTTACATTCCTGAGGAAGGCACGTCGCTCGAAGAAGTCGAGCGCGCCATGGTCGAACTCGCTATGCGGCAGTCCAACGGAAATCAGACCCACGCCGCCCGCCTGCTCGATATCAGCCGCGACGCCCTTCGCTACAAGCTGAAGAAATTCGAACTCGTCGGCGCCGGAGAGGAAGAACCCGCCGACTCCGTCCCGTCAGAAAACGCCTCCAGCTAGCCAGTCCAGCTATTCAGCCTTTCATTCCGAACCGCGTAGCCATAGAAATCCCCTTTTCGCCACCTAAATGACGAAACTTGTGCTGGCCTACCCTGCCCGCTCTCCCAAAAAGAATCACGGGCTTCTCAGGGAAGCCCGTGACTGCCAAAGTAAAAAAGGAGGAATTACTTTGGCTTGCCCTAACTTGTCGCTCCGTGCTCTTTCGCCTTCGCAATGTACTGCTCGACCTGTTCCTTCTGCGGATAATTCGGATTCGCCTTCAGCAGTTTCTCCCACGCATCCACGGCGCCCTTGGTATCACCTTTGCCTTGCCATCGCACCCATCCCAGATTGAACAGTGATTGCGGATGTCCGCCGCGATACTTCAGCGAAGTCTCCATCTCCTCGATCGCCTTGTCCGCATTCCCCGTGTACCAGTAGGCCGTTCCCATGTCGGTGCGCACATCCGGATTATCCGGATGTAGTGCCAGCGCTTTTTCGTAAAATTCAATCGCCGTGGGATATTGCTGCCCGTCGTAATACACATTCCCTAACTTCACCAGCGAATCAAAATCGTTTGGATTCTTGTTGACCGCCTCTAGTAGCGGTGCCGCAGCCTGGGCCAGGGCGGCCTGCGCCTCCGCCTGCTGCCCTCGTTGCATTGACGAATCCTGCTGCGAAACTGCCGCTGGAGCCGCGCCCGACGCTGCCTGCGCCACCGACGAAGCGGATCCGCGGAATAAGTATCCCAACGCCACGCCGAGCAGCAGGCTCAATGCCGCCAGCAAGTAAGCCTGCAAGCTGGTCCAGCCCGAACCCGTGCCGCTCGCCCCTTCAGATGGCGACTGCTGTTTTTTTATTTCGGTCATTGTTTTCTTCTTTCTCTAATCTGGTGCCGGCAAGCGCCTGTTTCGGCGATGCGAGGTGGAACAAGCGGCTGACCGCTGCCGTCATCCGCTCCTGCTCCTCCTTCTCTGGAACTTCTTTCAGTTCGCGGGCCAGGGAACTGGCAATCTTCTGGATAACCTGCTGTGTGATTGCATGAAGCGACTGATCCTGCTCCCTGGTAAAAGGTCCGCGTTCCTCTATGAAAGAATCCAGTTCTTGCCGGCAAATTTCTTCCAGGCGCTCTCGTAGCGCCACACTCGTGGGCACGCCGCTCTGGGCCTGCAATCTTCCTCGGAAGCCTTGTACTTCTCCCGCCACCAGCTTTT
>JASLEQ010000501.1 GCA_030151135.1 Candidatus Sulfotelmatobacter sp.
GAAGCATCCAGGCTGGAGATATCCTGCTTGATCTTCATGATGTGCTCCACTTTGTCGACGTCTATCTCCATGGCTTTGGCGATTTCCTCGTTGGACGGTTCGCGGTTCAGCTCCTGGGTCAGGCGGCGCTGGGTGCGCAGCAGCTTGTTGATGGTCTCCACCATGTGCACCGGGATACGGATGGTGCGGGCCTGGTCGGCGATGGCGCGGGTGATGGCCTGCCGAATCCACCATGTGGCGTACGTCGAAAATTTGTAGCCACGGCGGTATTCGAATTTGTCGACGGCCTTCATCAGTCCGATGTTGCCTTCCTGAATCAGGTCGAGGAACTGCAAACCGCGGTTGGTGTATTTCTTCGCGATCGAAACGACGAGACGCAGGTTGGCTTCGATGAGCTCACGCTTCGCCTGCTCGGCGTCCATGTCGCCCTGGATGATCTCGCGCTGTGTGCGCTTGAGCTCCTGGAACAGGACACCGGTTTCGAGTTCGAGCTTTTCGACTTCGGCGCGAATGGACCGCGCCTGACGGCGATATTCCTTCTTTTGCTCTTCACTGCGAGTGGCGTCGGCCTTGCGCTCAAGGTTCGTAGCCTGCCGATCGAGCGAGCGCATGCCGTCGACCGTCTTGTTCAGACGCTCGATGAGGCGCTTGCGCTCGGCATTCGTGAATCCGAGTTTGCGGACTGCGATGGACGTCGCGATAATCGCGCGGGCCAGCTTGCGGCGGGCACGGCGATGATCGCGCGGATTCTTCTTTTGCGAAACTTCTTTGAATTTCTCTTCGAGGACGCCGGCCTTTTTGTACAGCTTGGCCATCTCGTCGATTTTGTCGGTGAAATCGTTCAAACGGTTCTGCAGGATCTCGTCGGTGATCTCTTCTTCGTCGAAGGTGACCACTTCCTTGATCGAGCGAACGTTCTTCTTGAGGTCCTCGCCCAGGTTCAGCAGCTCGCGGATCACGATGGGCGAACGCGAGAGCGCCTTCAGGACGCGGATTTGTCCGCGCTCGATGCGCTTGGCGATTTCGACTTCGCCTTCACGCGTGAGCAGCGGAACGGTTCCCATCTCGCGCAGATACATGCGGACGGGGTCATTGGTTTTTTCCAGAGCGCCGGGCGTCAGGTCGAGCTCGACGTCCTCGCCCTCTTCGAGATCTTCGAAACCTTTTTTATCGAGTCCTTGCGAAGGCAGCTTCGGGCCTTCGAGCACGTCGATGCCTTGCGTACCGATTGTGGTCAGCAGATCGTCAAGGTCTTCGGGACTGTGCACGTCATGCGGTATGAGGTCGTTGACCTGGTCATACGTGAGATATCCCTTTTCTTTTCCTGTATCGATCAGCTTTTTTATATCGTCGAACTTGTCATCAAGAGCCAAGAGGTATCCTTAAAAAACGCAATTTCACTCACGCCTTGGAGCGTGTGATACATTCCGGATAGGTGGGAATCTGGGTCCAGCGGGAATGCGCAGCTAGCGCAAACCTATAGAGTTTAGCAGTTTTTCGGCTGCCACGTCTATGCAAAGTCCCCCTGTTTTTCCTTCTCTTCCTAGCCTATCGTCAATCCTGCTTAATACTTAGATGGTCGCCGAGGGTGTTTTGTTTCACGCTCATTTTCGGCCCTTCCGGTTCTTGGCGCCACCCCCCGAGGATAGTGAGAACGCGCATTTCCAGGCCGATTCCTCCCTTATACGGCGATTTGAGCGCTTGATCCCGCCTGATTCGGGTCGCGGAGGGCTCGGCTGATGCGCTCGAGCTCGCCGAGAAGCTGCTTCAGGCGGTCTTTGTCGGCAGAGAGCCCAGGCCGCTTCAGTTCCCGCTGGACTTCCTCCTGCCGGCGTTTGAGGTGGATCCGCCGGAGGGCGCGGACGGCGGCTTCAACAATTTCGGACGTAAGCTCCTCTTCTTCCTTCAGCAGGATCGAAGCCAGGAGCCGCCGGTCAGAGTCTGTTGCGGGAACGTCGAGCACATCCGCGACTTCCAATCCCGCATTCACTAGCGATTCTGCCAACGATTCCGTTGCCAGTCCGCGGTGGAGTCCCTCATTCTGGAGCACGTACACGGCCTGACGGGCAGGATCGAATTCTTCTTCGACGCCGTCGCGCATAGATACACGTTCTTCGGCCGTCTGGATTTGGCGAGACGAGGCCAAGGCCCGGATTAAAACCTTTTCGGCTTCGGTGACATGCACGTCGGCGGGAGCCTTTACCGTTGCTGCAGATCGCGTCGCGGCGGTCTGGCGGAGCTCCTGGCGCAGGACGGCGGAGTCAATCTGAAGTTTCTGGGCGATCTCCTGGGCGAGTTCGTCCCTCATAATTCGACTGGGAACGCGCTGCACGTGCGGAAGAAGATAGTTCACCGCTTTGTGCTTGCCCTCGGCGTTGCGGATGGGGAACTGCGTGCGTGCCCGTTCGATCAGGTAGTCGAAATATTTCTGCGAGTGTCGGAGCGCGTTTTCGTAGGCGTCTTTGCCTTGGCGGCGAATATAGAGGTCGGGATCGAATCCCTGCTCAAGGGTGAGCACTTTGATTTGGAACTCTTCTTCGACTAACAGGCCCAGGGTGCGCTCAGTGGCTTTCGCTCCCGCGGTGTCGGGATCGAAGTTTACGACTACGTTCTTGCTGAAGCGTGCAAGCAGCTTAGTCTGGAGCTCAGTGAAGGCCGTACCGGAGCTGGCAACTACGTTGTGAAATCCTGCGGCGAAGACTGAGATGCAATCCATCTGACCTTCGACCAGGATGGCGTAGTCGAACTTCTTGATCCATTCTTTCGCGAGATCGAGGTTGAAGAGGACTTTGCTCTTCGAGTAGATCGGGGTCTCTGGAGAGTTGAGATATTTCGGGCCAGACTTTTCGTCGGTCGCGAGGGTGCGTCCGGTGAAGGCGATGACTTTGCCCGCGTCGCTGCTTATCGGGAACATGACGCGGTTCCGGAATTTGGAATACATGCTGAGTCCCGAGTCGCGAGGCCTGAGTGCTGAGTTCGTCGCTGGCCGGTCCTTGGTGTTCGGCGCCAGCGATTCCCCTTCATTGTCATCCCGAACGGAGCCGAAAGGCCTTGCCTCTTGCTCGGGACCCGTAGCTCGGGACTCGGGACTAGCTTCCTTCCACGAGAACAAGCCGCTTTCGCGCATAATCTCTTCGTCGAATTCGGCTTTGAGACGATCGCGCAACAGAAATCCGGAATCTGGGGCATAGCCGATGCGGAATTTGCCGATCATCTCTTCCGTCAGGCCGCGACCTTGCAGATATTCGCGGGCGCGGGCGCCATCGGCACGGCGCAGGCATTCCTGGAAGAAAACGACGGCGCGCTCGTGTACGTCGAGCAGCTTACCCCGCAGACGCGCCTCTTTGGCTTCGCCCGGAGTCGAGTAGCTCGCCTTCGGCAGCGGAATCCCCAGCTTCTGTGCGACCAGCCGGACGGATTCCGGGAAAGTGATGTTTTCGATTTTCTGGACGAAGCTGAACACGTCGCCGGAGACGCCGCATCCGAAACAGTGGAAGAACTGGCGTGTCGCGTGTACCGAAAACGATGGCGTCTTCTCGCCGTGGAAGGGACAGAGCCCGGAATAGTTCTGCGCTCCGGCTTTTTTCAGCTTGATGTAATCGCCGACGATGCGGACGATATCCGCCTGCTGCTTGACCGTGTATGAGAAATCGCCGGGGTTGGACATGTTTTCAGCTATCAGCTGTCAGCCATCAGCTCTCAGCTTTGAGCACAGAACAGAACGAGAGTTCTTCACTGGAATTGTCGTCTACAAAGTGGCTGAGGTGAATATAGCGGAAGAGAATTATTGTGGAGAAGCTGTGGGAAAAAACGCATGGCGTTTGATCGAGGTGGAAATCCTGTCAACAGAACGGTTGCCCTTTGGGTTTGCCCGTCATCAATCCTCGTATTATGCTGCCCCTCGGGCAGCCCGGGTCAAACTCTGAACCAATGAAGGAGAAACTATGTTCAAGATCGCTGTACTTGCGTTCGCGGTTTTCCTGGCTGGGCTTTTATGTTCCGCAACGGTGGCGCCAGCCCAGGTTGGGATTGACGTAAACATCGGCCCGGCTCCCGTGTGCCCTTACGGATACTTCGACTACGCTCCGTACGACTGTGCTCCCTACGGTTACTACGGGCCTGACTGGTTTATAGGCGGGGTATTTATCGGCGCAGGTCCATGGTTCCACGGCCCGCACGGGTTTCATGGGCATGTGGACAACCGCTACGATCCGCATCACGGTTACAACGGACCGTTGCCGGGGCGCGGGGCTTCGCGTTTCAATCACTTCCAGGCGAATGAAGCACGGGATGGGCGCGGCAACGTTGTCGAACATCCTAGCCACGAGGGTGGGGCGGAGCACGCGCTTCCCGGTTATCGAGGCGGTGGCCACGCTGGTGCACATGGCGGCGGACACCGCTAGAGCATAATCGGTCAGGTGCGATTCGGCTTGAACGACACGGCCTGAACGATACGGCCTAAGCGCGAGACGAAAAACCAGAGACGAGATAAGACGCAACTGGCCCCCCCTTATCTCGTCTTGCGCTCCGCAACGCCCCCAGGCGCTGGAGCCGAGCGCTTTTCAGATCCGCGCGAGGCGGCGAGTCTGGAAGATCGCCGTCAGGTGAAGCATCAGAAACGTTGGTACCAGATAGGTAGGAATGAGCACGAGCGGAAGTTGGGACATGGGAGCCGTGGTGACGGTTCCGTAGAGATTGGGGGCAAGCAACGGCACCAGCGCGCCAATACTCACGGCCACCGTGAGATCCAAAATGCCTGAGAGGTTCCACACGAGAAAGCTTTTGCTCGCGGCGAAGCCAGGACGGCGGAGGAGAGCGGAGAGCACCACCGGAGCGGTCACGCCGATTGCCATATCGCCCAGTCCCGCGGGCCACGCGAAGATTCCCGGCAGGATTCGATAAGCATAAAAAGTGAGAAAGCCGAGGCCGGCCCATCGCCACGCCTGGATACCAACGATGACGCGAAGGTCAGCAGAGAGGACAAAGTTACGGAGTGCCGAAACCGTTCGGTATCCGATGAGGAACAGGCCAAGAGGAGCGACAAGTCCGATCAGTAGCGCGAGCGGCGGTGCACCCGGAGCGGCGACGAAGGCTCCGCGCGCCCCGAGCGTAAGCACGAGCGCTAACCAGGTCGAAAAGAAAAATACGAGGAAGGTTTTAGTGCCCGAAGCGGCGGGGAGATTCGGCTGATTGATGTGCGAGTAAGCGATATTTGCCACGGGAGCGACTCCTTTGCTGTGCAGTTACTTGCATTTTGCAAGTCACAAGAGAAAACCTAGCACGGACGCTTGCAAAATGCAAGTGACTTGGTAGTATGAATCCATGGAGAGCAAAACAAAAACAAGAGCGCACAGTTTTCAGCGGTCGCGCTGCGCCGTCGCCTGCACGCTTGACCTGGTGGGCGACAAGTGGTCATTGCTCGTAGTTCGGGACTTGCTGCGGGGCGAACGGACCTACGGGGAGTTGCAGAATTCTTTCGAGGGCATCCCGACCAACATCCTGGCCGATCGCCTGAGGAAGTTGGAAGAAGCCGGAGTTATAGCGAAGTCCGCCTACCAGCAACACCCGGTACGCTACTCGTATCGCCTGACGGAAAAAGGAAGAGACCTTGGCGAAGTCTTGCTGGCGATTGTCCGCTGGGGCACGAAATACATACCGGGCACGCAGGTGATGAGCACTGTAAAACACAAAGCCGGGATTCCGGAGAGCAAGGCCTAGAATCAGATTATCTGCCTGCATGAAATTCGGCTACCCGATGAAAGTCAATCGTCGGGCGCGAAACCTGCGCGCGCAAGAGACCATCTTTGATTTTGCGACTTTTAAACTCTCCGCTTACTGGAGCCAAGCGCAGGCGGCGCCGGGGGTGTTTTCGCAGTAGAGGACACGCCAGGAGTTTGGCTTGTGGGCCGCGGTCCAGGGGCGGCCCCGGATGAAGTAAGGCTTTGCCCAGACTTCACTGTCGAAGCTACGCGGTGCGAGGACGGTCACCTGGACTGCGGTTTCGGCGGGAATGCCGGTGCGGGGATCCATGATGTGGGAATAGCGGTGACCAGCGACGCGGAATGATTTCTCGTAGGCTCCAGAGGTTGAGAGCGACATGTCTTTGAGGAAGACCTGCGCGGCATTGTTGCGCTGGTCCCAAGGATCGGCGATGTTGATGGGCCAGCCTCGGGGTTCGTTCGGAGGATTTCCCATTCCGTAAATGCTGCTGCCGGATGCAGCGACCAGCGCGCTACGAAATCCGCGGGCGCGGAGAATCTCTACCATGCGATCGACCGCATAGCCTTTGCCGACGCCGCCGGGATCGATCTCAACGCCGGGACGATCGAAGTGGACAGTTCTGTCCCGTGAATTCAGTTGGATGTGCTGGTATCCGACAAGTTCGCGAGCGGCGGCAAGTTCGCCGGAAGATGGGACATGGTGACTGCCGCCGAAAAATCCCCAGGCACGCATCAGGGGGCCGACGGTGATGTCAAATGTGCCTTCGCTGGCGCGGCCATAGTCAAGGCAGTCAGACAAGAGCCGGAACAACTCTGGCGAGGCCGCGACGGGATGTGCGGCGGCTTCCCGATTGATGCGGCTCCATTCGCTCGTTGGTTTGTAGTTCGAGAGCAATTCGTCGAGGCGGCGAGCTTCGTCGAAGGCCGCGTCGATGGCCTGATTCACGGAAGCCTGATCGTCCCCATAGAGGACGATGGAGAACGTCGCCCCCATCGCGCCGGTGGTTCGTTCCAACCGCTGCGCTCCGGCTGAAGGCACCAGCAGAAGCGCAGCGCACACGAGGAGCAACGACCGCATCAGGATTCTCCCTGACCCTTGGGCATCTGACTTTTCCAGAAGGACTCGTACTCGAACATCGCGTCTTTGATGGGCACTCCGCGGACGTCGATCTTGGTCAGGTCGGCGGAGCCGATGCCTGCGGCTTCAGCTAGAAGCATCATGTTGTCGGCGTACTGAAAGGTTTCATCCCCAGGGTGCAACTGGTCGGGCGGGTGGTCCTTGGGATTCTTGTAGACGCGGTATGGAGCCTCGTGGCGTCCGGCTCGCGGGTTGTATCCCATGCAGGCCGCGGCGACGGAATCGGTATTCACGCAGTTCTTGCCGACGATGAGGATTCCCGGATGAACGGGCTTGGATCCCAGCACCCATGGGCCTTCGCCGCCGACCATGGAGACGATGCCATCGGCGATGGCGAGGTCGACGGGGCGCGCGCCGAAAATGTCGACGAGGACGCGTGGCAGCCGCCAGCCTTCATAGCGGGTTGATTTCGCATCGAGTTCGACGGGAGCGCCGGAGGGAGACTGCTTGTATCCGTAGTGAAAGACTTGCTCGCGGTCACCATAAACGCCGAGTGGCGTGATGCCGAAGAGATTCTTGATGCAGATGGTGAGACCCATCTCTTCGTGATTTTTCATCTTGCCCATGCTCACGAAGAAATCGCAGTCTTCATACGAGTGGTTCATCTGGAAGCCGGGGAAGACATATGGCGTGCTTTTCACTTTCAGCAGCGAGAACTGCTTCGGGCCGGGCTTGTCGGTATCTTCGAACTCGACGATGGGTGCGGCGTTGCGAATGGCGTTGACGTCCCACCCGCCGGAAAGCAACTTGTCTTCGAGTTTGTAGCCGCGCTTGCGAGCTTCGGCGCCTTCCAGAAGGCGGACGCGCTTCGCGCCCAGGGCTCCGAATGCGGCGACTGCCGAGCCTACAACGCTCGGATGGACCCAATGCGTGTCGCCGGTGGTGTAGCCGGGAAAGTGTCCGCCGCCAGTAAGATTGATCTTGATGCCGACGGTCTTTCCCTTCACTTGGTTGTCGATTCCGCCGATCTGATCGAACATCTTGCGGAATTGCGTGGTGAGATCCGCATCGTAGGTTCGGACTTTGGCGACGGATACCGGCTCTGCCGGAGCCAGCGGGATGGTGCCCGCGTCTGCTACTCGGTGAGCCGGGGATGGCCGCGCGGCGGCCTTCGGAACTGCCATTGCTCCTGCAGCGAGACCGGAGATTGCCAGCCAATCGCGCCGCGTCAGACCTTTACACATGGTGTTGCCTCCTCTTCGGTTATTGCATCGAAACGGCACCCCATAACAAAAGCTTGGGAATCGTGACCTCGGTTTTTCCTTCTTCATCGCGCACAGGCAGATCCACCGGCGCCGCATCGGGCGTCTCGAGGCGAGCCGAATGGAAATGTCCCGCAACGCGGAGAGTGATGGCCTCGGCTGGATGATCGAAATAGTTGACCAACTGGATCAGAAGCGGATGAGCAGGAACGCCTCCACTGACCATCGTGATTACGGAAGGCACGTTGAACGGCACGACCGCCAAATCGTCGTCGCTAAGCACTTCTCCCAGGTCGCGCGCGATTGCATCGGGATCGGGATCTTTGTAGACGATCACGGATCCCTTTCCTGCAGAAGTTTCGACGAAGGGTTGGGTTGTTGGCTCTCCGCCCCATGACTGGGCAGCGAAGACGAGACCGCCCTGTTCGGCGAAGTCCTGGAGGAGCTGGCGCTCGGCTGAAGATGGCGGATCGAGCTCAACGGCGACGACGGCGCGGAACTTTGCCAACAGGGCAGCGTTCAGATTGGAGCGTGAGACGGCCTGGTACGGTACCTGTCGACGCGTGGCGAGCTTCAGGTACTCGTCAACTTGATCGGGTTGCGCACTTGCGGGATCGAGCAGGATTCCGACGTTGCCGTAAGGCGGAAATGCGTGCCCGGCAGCGTGGCTCTCGGCGAACTGCAGGAAGGTGGAAAGATGATTCCAGGTTTCAATTGCAGACGCATCATGGGCGCGCAGCTTGGCGCGGAGAGCATCATCAAGCGAAACGATCCAATGGCCGCCCGCTGCGGCGGCATCGGCTGTGGCGCGCTCGTAATCGAGAAGTGAATGACTCTCGAGCTGGCTGCTGATCCATATTGTGCGCGAGGCCGAACTGGCGGCGAACGAGCGCACCATCCAGATATTCGATTCGATCCAGGGCTGGCTGGAAGGCGCACCGCGGATGCCCATCTCCGCGAGATTGCGCCCGCTCGGGGCGACGCCGGCGACGGCGATGATCGGCACATCTTTCCAGCGCGACGAAGCCGCATCCTTCGCGATCTCGATGATGGGCATGGGGCCGGCGGCTTTGCGCAAGTCGGTAAGAAAGCCGACCGAGAATTCGCCTTCGAGCACCAGGCCGTCGAGCGAGGTATTTTTCGAGTCTGCTGCAAGTTTCGACGGGTCGCCTGGCGCATAGACAAGACCGAGAACGGCGAGTCCACTCTTGTGGGCAGCCTCTGTATAAACTTTCAGCAGCTGTTGTTGTTGAGTAGCAGTTTCGACGTCGACTGGCGCGCTCCAGGTGACCAGGAGACAGTTGGCTGGCGAGCCTTCGAGAAGGTTAAGGGTGGCGGGCTCATACCAGCGCGCCAAGGCATCACGAACAGCCGCGTCCCCAGGAACAGTTTTCGTATGGCTGCGCCAGGCCAACTCCAGCGGGCCGCCTGTCCAACGAATGGGGACACAGTGCTCGAGAAATGGAGCCGCCGAGACCGCGTGCGTGCATGCCAGGACGAAGATCAATATCAGGCAGCGGAGATGGACGCGCTTTTTTGCGACCGGCAGCGCTTCCC
>JASLEQ010000587.1 GCA_030151135.1 Candidatus Sulfotelmatobacter sp.
ACCGCCGACACCTGGTGCACTTGGATTTCCTCCATAAGTGAGGTCTTGGTGTCCTAAACCGGTTTTGAGGGGAGAGCCGACATCGAGACCGCCGGGCAAAGTCGCGCAGTTCACGCCTTCGGTCAATCCGATCGATGCGCAGGTTCGCGGGATCATGCTGTTGGAAGAAACAACATTCCCCGGATACGAAAGATATTTCGCCGCGATGCTTCCCGCGGCCGCAGCCGTCTGATCGAACTGTGGAGTCTCGTACCATCCCTGGGCCGTGGTGGACGAGGCAAGCGGGCTGGTTTCCCAGTTGAAGAAAAAGAAAATCTTGTTCTTCAAAATCGGACCACCCAGGCTGCCTCCATATTGATTGAAACGACTGTCGTCCCGGTTCAGTCCTCTGGACGCCGCGGTGCCAGCGCTGTTCGACCCCACGCCATTCCAGCGCTGATAGGCATTGAGCCCAGGACGCGATGCCTTGAAGAAGGCGCTGCCATGGAAATCGTTGGTGCCGCTCTTTGTCGTCACCTGGATCTGGGCGCCGCTGAAACGTCCATTCTGGGCGTCGTAACTGTTGGAAACTACTTTCATGGTTTCGACCGAGTCTTCGCTCGGCGTAATCACTGACGTGCCACCCCACACCGCGCTCACGGTACTAATCCCATCAATGTCGATGCTGTTGGTTTCGTACTGCCCGCCCGCATTCTGGATTTGCGGTCCATTTTCAGTGGCGAAAATTCCTCCCGAACCGCCCGGAGTTCCGCCCGGCCCCTGATTTCCGGGGAGCTCAAGGGATCCACCGCCAGCCTGCTGTGACGCGTCGCCAAATGTTCCAGGCGCGAGTTGCGCCAGTTGGAAAACGTCTCGATTGAACGACGGCATGTGCTGAATTTGATTGCTCGTCACCGTGCCGCTGACCGTTGCCGTTTCCGTGTCGAGCGCCTGGGTCGTTCCAGAGACCGTGACAGTCTGCTGCACCTCCCCGATCTCCATTTGAAGATCCAGGGCATTCAATTGTTCCGGAATAATCTGTACGTTATCGAGAACTTTCTTCTTGAAGCCCGCATGTTCCGCCGTCAAAGAGTAGGGAGCGGGTTGCAGTGCGTTAAATTGATAAATTCCGTTTGCATCGGAGGTCGACACCATGGTCTGGTTCGTCGCCGTGTTCTTAAGTGTGACCGTCGCGCCGGGCACAGCTGCTCCCTGTTGATCGGTAACCGTGCCTCGCAACGACGCGCGGAACTGAGCGTGAGCCATCGATGCGAACAATAGAAATGCAAACAACAGCGTGACATGGGCGGTACTACGAAACTTCCGCATGGGGCACCTCCTTACGGCTGGATGTCGATGTTTGTTGGCTGGTCGGAACAGAGCAAGAGTGGGCTTCTGCCGGACTGAATTTGTACAACCGGGAAGGAAAGCTTCATTCCAATTCATCCGCGGGAATGTCTTCGCGCGAATGACTTGGGTGCAGTTGTTGAAAAGAAGGTTGTTTATAGCTGAGCGACTATCGACTCGCTTGCGACATGCAGGAGGTTGCGATACAAGGGAAAAATGAAGTTGCCCGTGCTTGCGTTGTTATTGTTGTTGGACTCGTGGCTGGTACCGCAGGGCCCGCCAGAAACGATCGTTGTCAACGCCAACGCGCCGGCGCATCCCTTTCCGCATTTTTGGGAGCAGACGTTCGGCTCGGGCCGCGCCATCCTGGCTTTGCGTGAAGATTATCTGGACGATCTGCGCGAAGTACAAAAAGCGACCGGCGTCCGCTATGTCCGCTTTCACAACATCCTGCACGATGAAGTGGGGGTTTACGATGAAGACTCGAAGGGCGATGCGGTTTACAACTTCTCCTACGTCGATCAGATCTATGACGGGCTACTGAAAAATGGCGTGAGGCCATTCGTGGAAATCAGCTTCATGCCGAAGAAGCTGGCGCTGCGTCAGGATATCCATCCGTTCTGGTATCACCCTATCGTCTCGCCGCCGAAAGATTACCAACGATGGGATGCTTTGATCCGCGCCTTCACCCGCCACCTGGTGGACCGCTATGGCATGGATGAAGTATCGCAGTGGTATTTCGAAGTGTGGAATGAACCGAACATCGATTTCTGGACGGGCGACCCCAAAGAGGCGACCTACTTCGAACTGTATGATCACACGGCGCGGGCGATAAAGTCCGTGAGTTCGCGCTTGCGAGTTGGAGGTCCTGCAACTTCGTCCGCACACTGGGTCGACTCGTTTTTGCGCCACGTCGCAGAACAAAATGTACCAATCGATTTTGTCTCCAGCCACGCATACGCCGATGACACAGTGAAAAATCTCTTCGGCACCGACCAGGACATTCCCATGGATCAGCGCGTCTGCGCTGCCATCCGCAAGGTCCACGACCAGATCACTTCTTCTCCGCTGAAAAATCTTCCGCTCATGTGGACTGAATGGAATGTTCCTTCCTTTGGCCCGCGCAACGCACGCGACACTATTTATGTAGGGCCCGCGTTGGCCGATGACATTCGCCAGTGCGACGGCCTCGTGCAGATGATGTCATTTTGGACCTTCAGCGACGTTTTCGAGGAAGACGGTCCCAAGCATCAGCCCTTCGACGGCGGTTTCGGATTAATTTCCCTCGGCGGAATCAAGAAGCCCAGCTATTCGGATTTTGCGGTATTACACCTTCTAGGAGAGCAGCGGCTCGATGAGAACGCCCCTGAAATTCTTGTCACTCGCTCATTGGATGGATCTCTGGTCATCGCGCTCTGGAATCTCGTCGATTCCGATCGCAGCGGGAAAAATCGAAGGGTCCTGTTAAGGATCGACGGGGTTGAGCCCAACGCGGAAGTAAGTCTCAGCCGCGTGGACGGAGACCATGGCAACACTTTAGCCGCGTACGAGAAGATGGGACGTCCACGTTATCCGACGCAGGCGCAGATCAAACTACTGAATGCCTTATCGGATGAGAACTCTGCAGAAAATCTTCGGCTGTCGTCCGGACAGATAGAGCTCGCCATCCCGGTCAACGGGCTGGTGGTCATGCAGGTCGCCCGCAAGAGATGACTCCGGCGCGCCGGCTGGCCAGGCCAAGCCCGATTCTTGCCGCCACGGTCCGCGTCGTCGTTCCTCATTCAAGGTATTGAACCTTCCGCAACGAAATTGCTCCGTCCTGCATAGAAATTGGCCAGTCTTCATTACGAAGGTAAATTGACAGTAAATTAGAACCGCATAACATCGGGTCAGCGTTAGCAGCCTCTAAGCCCTGCTGAGATTGGGACTTCGCATTGCGGGAGCAGTCCAATGAAACTCTTCGTACGACCGTTCGTGGTCGCGCTTTTGCTCGCTTTGTTTGCAGGAATATCGTTCGGGCAGAAAGCCAAAACCGTCAAAATCGGCGTCTCTATTGATTCGCTGAAAATCGAGCGCTGGCAAACAGATCTTGCCGCGTTCCAGGAACGCGCTGAGCAGTTGGGCGCCGAAGTGCTTGTCAAATCAGCCGATGGCGATGACGAACTGCAGGTGAAGCAGGTCGACGAATTACTCGCGTCCGGTATCGACGTTCTGGTATTGATTCCTCATAACTGCGACAAGGTGATCAGCGCAGTGGAAGCCGCCCATGCCAGGAAGGTCGCGGTAATCAGCTACGACCGCCTGGTTCGAAACGCGCCCATCGACCTTTTCGTCGGTTTTGACGCATTTTCGGTTGGATTGCTGCAAGCGCAGGCACTGGTCACTCACGCACCCAAAGGCAATTACATATTGCTTGGCGGCTCACCGTCCGATGACAACTCTCACGTCGTCCGCAACGGGCAGATGAAAGTGTTGGATCCCTACATCAAGAGCGGGGACATTCATGTTGTCGCCGATCTGTGGGTGCCGGATTGGAGTCCAACCCAGGCGTACATGCTGGTACGAGAGCAGCTGGAAAAATCCAGTGGGCCGCTGACCGCGATCCTTGCTTCGAACGATGGGACGGCGGGCGGAGCGATTGAGGCGCTGCGGGATAAGGAATTGGCCGGAAAGGTCCTCGTTTCCGGGCAGGATGCAGACCTGGCCGCAATAGTTCGCCTGTTTGAGGGCACCCAACTGATGACCGTGTACAAGCCGCTGAACCAGGAGGCCCGCATGGCCGCCGAAGCCGCAGTGCAGATGGCTACTGGACAAACCGTAAATACCGATGCAGCAATCAGCAACGGCAAGGGAACGGTCAAAGCTATCCTGCTCATGCCGGTTGGAATTGATCGGCAGAATGTGAAATCGACTGTGCTGAAGGATGGATTTCAGCGAGTCGAGATGGTGAAACAGGGGCTTCCCAAAGAACTTTGGAGTGAACTCAATCCCTAATCGCTCCTAACAAGCTGCCATTTGCGTCGACTCGCCGGCTCTCCGCGAACCGGTCCCCGTCGCACAATGCCTTCGTATATCGCGGAGCAAAACGATCGCGGCGGTACGAACGCCACCGCCGCATGCCTCATCAAATCTGCCGGGCTTACTCCTCAACACAGGTAACCAACTCAATACGTTGCCGTAAAGTTCGATTGCATCCACTCGATTTTGCCGTAATCTCAAATTAAGACGAGAGCAGTCCATTTCGAGACGGAACGAAGCAGTCGGGCGCGAGGTGATTTCATGGGTTTGTCGGTGCGGGACGAAATGCTGGTCCGTTCGCAATCAGTGGTTGCGCGCGTGATCGCAGGAGAGACGCTGATCGTCCCGATACGCGCCAAGGTCGGCGATCTGGCTTCCATCTACAGCTTCAACGGAACCGGCACGCTGATCTGGAAGCTCCTGGAGTCGCCAAAGACCCTGAAGCAGCTGTCTGACGCGATCGTTCAGGAATACGACGTGGATTCGGAAAGCGCCGAGCGCGACGTGGCGGACTTTGTGAATGAGATGAAGACTGTGGGGCTGGTCGAAGCGACGCGCGCGATGGCGATGGCTGGCGACTAATCGCAAGTTGTGGGTGGGAGCGGAATGCGGCCGCCTCCCGGGAGTGGGCATGGAGCAGTTGAGTTACGGCGAGTTCAGCGCAGGATTGCATGAACGCCAATCGGGCGAACGTGTGCCCCTGCAAGTGTCGATTGAAGTGACGCGCCGTTGCCCGCTCGAGTGCCTGCACTGCTACAACAACCTGCCGATGGGCGATCTCGAAGCGAAAAAGCGCGAGATGACCACGGAAGAGCACTTCCGCGTGCTCGACGAACTGGTCGAGATGGGCTGCTTCTGGATTCTCTACACCGGCGGCGAGATCTTCGCGCGCAAAGACTTTCTCGAAATCTACACTTACGCCAAGAAAAAGGGATTCCTGATCACGCTGTTCACCAACGGCACGATCATCAACGAGCAGATCGCGGATTACTTGGCCGAATGGCCCCCGTTCGCGATCGAGATCACGCTGTATGGCCGCACGCGTGAGACCTATGAAGCGCTGACCATGATCCCGGGCTCATACGACCGATGCCTGCGGGGGATCAGGCTGCTGAAGGAACGAGGCCTGCCGCTGAATCTGATGACGGTCGCGACCAGCATCAACAAGCATGAAGTAATGGCGATGCGGCGGTTCGCGGAAGAAGAACTGGGTGTCGAGTTCAAGATGGATGGGCAGATCAATCCAAGGATCGACTGCTCGCAGAGCCCGCTGGCGGTGAGGTTGACGGCAGAAGAATTGGTCGCACTCGACATGGCTTCGCCCCTGGTATTCCGTGAGTATGAGG
>JASLEQ010000617.1 GCA_030151135.1 Candidatus Sulfotelmatobacter sp.
GCCTAGCAGATTCACAGTGTCGGCTAGTTTGCTGACGACAATGTTCAGCTTCTTAGCCGCAAGCGGCTGAGCACGCTCGAGCATGGCGCTTCGCAAAGCCGGGAGGTAGAGATCTGCTACCGCTGACATACCTCCTCCGAGAACGATGACCTCAGGATCAAGGATGCTCACCAGGTTGGCAATTCCAAATCCCAGAAATCGGCCTGCGCGCATGAAGACATCGAGGGCCAACCCATCGCCAGAGCGGGCTGCAGACGCCACATCATGCGCTGTGATTTTCGATGTATCCAACTGCGCGAGGGAGCTTGCCTCTCCTGCGCGCAGGCGCTGCTGCGCGGTTTGCGCGATACCCGGTCCCGCGGCAAGTGACTCCAATTCTCCAGAGCCTTGCGCAGCGGCGACATGCTCGCGCGTGATCGTGAGCCATCCAGCGCATCCGGAGAGTTCGTGTGCACCTCGAATCACCCGTCCGCCGCTCAAGATTCCCGCGCCAATCCCCGTTCCGATCATCAAAACAATTACGTCAGATTTACCGCGCGCCGCCCCGATCCATGATTCTCCCAAAACTGCGACATTGCGATCGCTCTCGACAATTATCGGAAGACCTAATGCATGCTGCAGATGCTTTGCCAACGGCACCTTGTTCCATCCCGGTAAGTTGGGCGCCCAGACCGTTCCGTTACGACGAACCAGGCCCGGAACAGCTACTGCGGCGGCGGCGAAAGCCTTAGTCAGTTTCTTCGCTCCAGCCAACTCCTGAGCCAAATGAATGATCTGAGTTACGGGTGCTGAGGGTGAACTGGTATCGACATACACGGTTTTCCGAGCGACAATTCTTCCGCTCGGGGTGATAACCGCGACGGCACATTTTGTGCCACCGAGGTCGACGGCAAGGGCGTGCGGTGCTTTTCTTTTTCCGTCACTCATCAGCGAGTACTTGGCAGTGCATTCGAGCTCCGCTCGCGCATCGAGATGACAATCGACATTAGGAGGATACTGATCGCGCCAAGCGCCGGTACGAACATTCCCGCGCGAACCCCAGCTCGTTCAGAAACCTGTCCCACTGCCCAAGGAAACGTCATCCCGCCAATCAGGGCAATGGAAAACAAAAGCCCGAATACGGTCCCCATGCGCTGCGGATAACGGTCTCCCGCGATCGCTAAGGCCGTGGGAAAGATAGGGCCGTAAGCCAGTCCAAGCAGGCTCGTGCCAATAAAAAACAGAGTCAAGGATCGGGCTGAAAGCAGAACCAGGCACCCGCCGACTGCGAGTAGTGCCAAGGTTGTCACGAATTGAGATTTTCCGATTGTTTGCAGAATTCTCGCGGCGAGTAACCTGCTTAACATGAGCGTGGCCCAGAACGTTGCTAGTACGAGCGTGGCGATTCGGGGTGAGTAGCCTTGCGTCCCTACATATGTTGAGGTCCATCCCGCGATGGACGCCTCATTTCCCGATTCACAGAAGAGAATGAATGAAAGTAGCAAAACGCCGGAATATTTTGTGGTCTCCAGAAGTTCAGTCCATGCGAACGCTTGTTTCGTCTTCGCAGCGGGAAACAACCCTGTTGCGTACCAAAGGCCGCAGATCCCGGATAGAGTGGCGCAGAACAGGAACAATTGCGGGATCGTGAAGTGTCCCTCGATGCTTGCTGCCGCAAGAGGAATGCTCAGGGCTCCGATACCGAAAAAGATACCGAGCAGATTGAGCATCGGTCCCCGCTGCTCTACGTAGAGGTCAGAGACGAGAACGTTAGTGCAGGTGTTCAAACCGCCTCCGCCGACTCCCAGCAAAACTGCGGCGGCCCCTGCGGTTGCGAAAGAGTGCGCCGCGCCGAATAGAAACATTGCCAGCGCTACGGCCGCGCAGGCCGTCACCAGATTCACCTTGTTCCCGAGATGATCAATGAGAGGGCCGACTACTACAGATGCAATGAATATGCCGAAATACAGCAGGAGAAACAAGTTTCCTTGTTCTGCGAGGCTGATCTGCAATCGCGAACGCATTACAGGCAGGCCAAAAACCGTTCCCAGGATCGCGAAGACGACTCCAAAAACGAGCATGCCTGCGCATGCGCTCACAAATAACACTCGGGAACGGAGAATGGGAGTCACAGGTTATCGCTTCAGCGAACGCTCATACTCTTCATATACCCGGTTGTTGTTATCCGGGGGTATTCCTTTGACATTGGGCGAAACGAAAACTGGAGGATTTTTGCCCCGCGCCGCCAGATTATCGGCGACTTGCGCGATGATCGCCATGGCAATCGTGACCGTTGACACCGTGGATCCGGCAGCCACTGGAGCTTTCCAACCGTGCACCTGCACGAGCGCATCTTCCGCGGGCACACAGTTGTCAATGACGTAATCCGCAACGTCCGCCAGTTTCTTTCCGGAAGAATGGGTCGCTTCTCGCTTCCGATAATTGTCCATCGATGTAATCGCGACCGTCGCCAGGCCGCGATGTTTAGCTTCCTGGAGTACTTCGATCCCAGCGGCATTCAGCCCGCCGTGGGAAAACACCAGCATTACATCTCCACTGCGAATGGGCTCGTTCTCAAACAAAACCGCTGCGTAACCTTCGCGACGCTCCAGCCATAGCAAACCCTTTGCGCCGCCGGAGCCAATCACGTTCGTCCACATGAGCCGCATATCCATCAGTGGCCGGAATCCCGGAAACGCCCCGTAGCGGGGGAACATGTCCTGTACAGGAAGGACAGAATGTCCACTGCCAAACATATGAACCAGGCCACCTCGTGCAATGCATTCAGCCATGGCTCCCGCTGCTTTTTCGATATTCGCCGTCTGCGTGGTCCAGATTCGGTCCAGAACTTCCGTGATACGTTCGCGATATTGGGAAACACTCACAGATCACCCCTCCACTCCGATGAGATGAAACTCTTACTGACACTTATGATTTAGAACTCAATACGATAAATCCGTACCGACTCTGCCGGGACGTTCACTTTCAAATTCAATTTCGCTCCAGTGGGCGAAAGTTGTTCCCCGGTCATGATCTCCCGAATGCTGGAGGCCGGTTTGTCGAGAGGCCTTGAGAACGATACCGTTGCCGGTTTCTCAGCATGATTAAAGAAGAAGACAAGCCGTCCTGTCGAAGCATACATCTCGCGAAGTTCCAGGAGCGCTGGGGCATTGAGTTCCGGTCCAGATATTCCTGCCCATTGCGTTAGTAATCCAGCGAGCGGATGCATCGCAATTGGATGGCGATAATTTTCCTGCCCGGCAAAGCTGCCGAAAATGATCGCACTACCTTTTTGATAGGCGTTCTCGTAAGCGATGGGAGATCCCTCGACCGTGACTGCAACGGGGCGCGCAGAATCATTTTCCCCGTCAAACTGCTCCTGAAAAGTCATTCCCTTAAACTGGGCGCTGCCCCACCGCACTTCGAATTCCTTCTTCGGAATCAGCTGTTTCTCACGGACACCCAACATCTCATCCCATCCGAATCCGGGAACCTTAGGTTCGGCATGGCCAGCCTCGTCGACCCAGCCGGGCCGCGCTTCCACGAACAGATGTCCTCCTCCGGAGGTGTACTGCTTCAGGGTTGCGGCCTCCTCGCTCGTCAGCATCAAAGGATAGGGAACGATGACCAGCTTGTAATGCGGTACGTCGTCCTTGGCAAGCTCGCGCGAACTGAGCACGTCTACCGGTATATTTCGTTCAAAGAACATCCTGTGATATCCAGCGACTGCCTCATGAATCGCGTTGCGGCTGCCTTCCTCGTCATATCCGCCGACCAACGGCGCCAGCGGACTGAATATGATTGCGACCTGAGACTGCTCGGGGCGCGCCTGCAGCAATAGATCGGAATTCTCCTCGATACGTTTAGCGATCTCTCCGGCGTGCCGGCTTCGGTCCGTAAGTGTACCGTCGAGCCCGATCATTCCGTATCCGCCCGATTCATATCCGGCGTTCATGGGATAAAAAGCGTAGTAATTGATTGCTCGGGCGCCACGGGACACCATTCCCCAAGTCCACATCTCAAAGTCTCTTGCCGTCACCGGCGATCCAACCACCGTGCCGTGCACACCATATCCAGCCTGCAACTCTCCAACATAGAATCCGCGCCCGCCAGTCATGCTGTTGGTCAGATCCATCGCAAGCACGCGTCGCTCCAAGGTCCAGTTGTACTCGGGGGCAGTGAGCTTTGGATAAAAGCTGCTTCCAAAAAAATCGACGGAATCTTTCATCAGAAAGTCATCCGTCGGGTCGTAAGGGTCGGCGAGGGTTCGTACCAAAGGAGAAGGATTCGGTGCGTGGCTAGTGGTTACGTGACTTGGATCCACTGCTTTCACTGCCTGGTTGCGCATCGCCAAATCTTCAGCCAGTTTGTAGCCATAGAAGACGCGCCAATCCATGAAGTCGGTGTAGGTAAGAATCGTGCCGTAACGCGGAGGTTCAACTTGGCTCCAGTCAATAAATGTCCTATGCCATGCTTGGTTGAGCCGATCGAGCGTCTGATATTTCTGTTTCAGCCATGTCCGGAATCGCTCCTGGCTGCTGGGGCAATAGCAGAACATGGGCTCAGACTTATAACCCACCCGTGCCCAATTCAATGCAGCAGGCTCGCTCCATAGATCCCACCCATAAAATGACGGACTCACATCCGCATGTTTGGCCACTTCCTGGAAGAAGTCGAGAACTGCTTTGCGTACGCCCCGGTGGTCGAAACAGTATCCAGGAGCAGCCTGAGATGGGATCTGCTGGCCGTCTTGCGCTGCGTAACGGCCTTCTGGATATTTCTTCCCCACCCACTCCGGAGCTGAATCTACATACACCTGCACGATCACTCTCAATCCGACTTCATCCGCCAACTGCAGAAGCAGATCGAGATTCTCCAGGTGATATTTCCCCTCTTCCGGCTCACCGACATTCCACTCCACCCAGGTTCGAACTGTGTTAAAACCCAACTCCTTGATCTTGACCAGATCTTCTTTCCAAAGTCTGGGCGAGTCGGGAGTAATCAGTTCGAGCATCGGGGCTCTCGCTTTTCCGCCGCTGTACCAGACAGAAACTGGAAAAAATCCTGCGCCGTTTTTCCCTGTGGAACCGGCATGGGTGCCGGAGGAGAGGTGCTGTTTTTGTGCGGATGCCGTACGGATGGCGTTGTGGCTAAAGACGAGCACGCCCGAGGCGGAACACAAGACAAGCAGAGAAAAGAGCTTTTTCGACATGATCGCGTATCAGTCCGGGACTGGCGTAAAACGAAGTATTGTACGCTCAGACACGCCAGAAGTTGCGAGACTGCAACGGGTTGCCACCGATGTTTTCAGCCAAGAGAAGACTTTCTGAGAAAGTTCTTGCCTGTTGTAATAATCCGGCTCGCCTCCCGTCTTTAGTGGTGTAAGCAGCACCGGGAGGTAGTAACCTGCGAAGCGTAATGCTAGAAGAACCGGGTATCGCCATTCCCGACGAACTCGAGCGAGCTTATCGGGCGCACCACCGGCTGGTCTTCCGGACGGCATATCGCATCACCGGAAATGCCGCCGATGCCGAGGACGTTCTGCAGACCGTTTTTCTGCGCCTCCTCCATCGTTCGGCTTCCTCGAAGGCGATGCAAAGCGAAGAAAGCTATCTTCGTCGCGCTGCCATCAATGCAGCGCTCGATATTCTGCGCTCACGACAATCGGACCGCACTGTGGAACTCTTCGATCTGCCGGACGGACAAAAGCATGACCATACTTCCGACTTGCGGCGTGCGCTGGCACGAGCACTGGGCACCCTCGAGCCACGATCCGCAGAGGTCTTCACTCTCCGGTTTCTTGAAGGATTCACGAACCCCGAGATTGCAACCATGATGGGTATTTCTCAGGTCCTGGTAGCTGTCATTGTCCATCGTACCCGGCGGCAGCTTCGAAAAGAATTAGGGGCGCAATTAGGAGACAGGTCATGAAAAACGAAAAATTTGATCAGTTGCTGTCGGACATTCGAAGGGAAGAGATTCCTGAATCTGTGGTTTCTGCCGCGAGCGAACGAGTGTGGCAGTCGATCGCCGGCAGCGGGAATCTGTCGTCCCACGCTCTTCGTAGCTGCGCCGACTTTCAGGCGCTAATCCCGGCCTATCTGGCCAACCAACTGGCTTCGGGCCGTGCTTTGCTGTTTGAAGATCACGTGCATGCGTGTGTCGCATGCC
>JASLEQ010000622.1 GCA_030151135.1 Candidatus Sulfotelmatobacter sp.
CTCGCTTGCCCGGGCCGATTCGGGTGCCCATGTTTTACAACTCAGACCAACTGCTTGTGTGCGGCTGCTTAAGGAGGTTGGCTACGACTGGCAACCGATGTTCCAGAAGCAAGGCCTGAGGTTCGCGGTGGAGGCGCCGGACCAGGAGGTCAACGTTCTCGGCGATCACGCCACGATTCGTCGGCTGCTTTTCCTGCTTCTCGACAATGCGTGTAAGTACACGCCACCCGGGGGCGCAGTGAAGCTCACGGCACTGGTCGAACGATCGGGATTGAGAATCTCAGTGGATGACAGCGGGATCGGGATCGACTCTCACCATCTGCCCCATATTTTTGATCGCTTTTACAGGGTCGATGAGTCCCGCAGTCGAAGCGCAGGCGGCGTCGGTCTCGGGCTCTCGCTCGCCCGATGGATCGCCGAGCAGCATCACACGAATATCGTCGTAGAAAGCTCCCTGAACAGCGGTTCGCGATTCTCCTTCTTTCTCGAGGCCGTATCCCCTGTTCCTGAAGACGCTTCGTCCCCAGAATTCAACTCCGGTGCGGAGAAATTGCTCTGAAAATTTCTTCGTGCGCGGGGCCCGGCTTCTCAGTGGCATCCTCTTTTTTCGCTTTGCGCGGCACATACCGCGATCTGCCGTGCACGATGGGGCTATTCTCGACCCGGCACTCAGCGGCTAGCGTTGAACAAATTGATTTCCAGCCGTGTCCTCATTCCGAAATCATCATTTCAGTTTCAGCCAATTTTCAGCATGCGCAACGCACTCTTCTCTCGTTGCACAATCTTCGTTTTTCGGACCCTACGGAAGAAATAAGCGGGATTTCACCGGCATGGGGAATATCGAACAATACGAACACGCGTGCAGTCGAGTCGAGCGGGCGCTTCGGGAAATGAATGGCTCTCTCGGTATCCGCTTTCAGACGGAAAGAGGCCCGACTGTCATCCGGTTTGCACTGCTGGACGAAAGCGGACAAATGGTCGCAACGTCGGGCGACCAGAGCACCGCTCATTTACTGTCGCTGGGCAAGCGGCAATTGCGGAAGTTGTTGCTGCAGATTCTTCCCCGCTAGGCCCATCGCGCTACGCGAGGGGCTTCATCTATTCTTCAGGATCGGGGCAGATCATCGTGGTGGGGCACCACCCAGCTTACGATGTGTTGCATCTCCCCCGTGCTTCGTGGTGCCCGACAGAAACGGGGTAGAAAACCAGCAGGAGCTTTAGACGTAAAGAATGAGTACCCACCAGATTCGTTGCCCGAAATGTTCCACCCCTTATCCATTCGTCAATTGGCCTTTAAACTTTGTTGCAAGATGGCTGCTGCGCTTCCGTTTCCCGATAGAAACGAAATGACCGCACTGCCACTACAGCCGGTGGCTGTATTACAAAGTTTTCAAAAGCGAAACTATCTAAATCTTCGAAACCAGTGAGGCGAAGCGTTCGCGCTGGTAGCGTAGAACTTGCACATCGCGAAAAAAAGGGGCTGCGTGGAAGCAGCCCCTTTTCACATACGCTGGTTTAGAGCGCATTGAGGAAAGCCACAAGTTGCTCCTTCTGGCGATTCGTCAGACCCATGTTGAATCGCTGGTTATAGAAGTTCACCAGTTCACTCAAGTTCGCTGCCGCGCCATTGTGGAAGTACGGTGCCCGTGCCGCGAGCCCGCGCAGAATGGGACCCTTGATGCGATTCATGTCGCTGCACTGGCCAGTGAGCATCGCCTTCCCTATGTCGGTGGTGTAGAGGGTGGTTTCACCCGTGAATGGATCGGTGCATCCGGTGATCTTGTAAACCGGAAGATTCGGGAAACTCAACTGCTGAAGCGCCTTCTTGATCTGTGGATTGCTCTCATGCACCGCGGAGTGTCCGGTGCCGATGTCGAGCGGCAAGGGCAGGGAATGGTCGCCGGCATTCGGGGTGTCGTGACACGTGCCACAGGTGCCGGTGATCACGGCAGGGCTCCCGAGAGCAGAGTTGTCGTTGATTCCCCGTACGGCCGTGATATTGATCGGGAAACTATTAAAGAGCTGCTCTCCTGCGGCAATGTCGGCTCGAGCACTCGCTCCCAGCCCGAAGCGGGGCTCACCCAGCCAGGAAGAATAAAGGGTAAAGATGGTCGGGGTGAAAATCGACGGCGTCAGCGAGTCGTTGATGCCCGGTGCGTAGGCTTGCTGCGATAGGGCGACGGGGCCTCCCGTGGCGCCATACCCTCCGAGATAACCTGCCTGCAAATCCCAGATTTGCGCTGTTCTCAGGGACATCTCGAAATCGACAATGTCCTTGAGTTGCTGCGGGCTGGGATCGACGGACGCCTGCGCGTGGATCTGGGTGGCGTGCAGCGCCTGCGTAGTCAGGTCGGTGGTCAGGTTGTACTCGAAGGTGGATTCGCTATTGAGGGGATAGGTCAGGCTTTCGCGTCCGTCGAACATGACCCCACTCAGAAAGCCCAGGTTGGTGGTGGGCAGGGGACGTCGATAGAACGAGATCACCGATTGTCCCGTACTGGTGTCGATGGCGCATCGGTACGGATCATAATCGGCCCTCACCGAGAATTGTCCTGAGGGCATGGCGAGGGGGATACGGATCAATCCGCTGCCTAAGATGAGAGACCGGCCTGCGACATCTCCCGGACGGGCGGTTGGACAGTTTGCCCCGTCAACCGCGGCAAACAACGGATCAGTGCCGCGCGTCTGGAGAAAGCGCTCGCGGGCTCCGGCGGCGCTGAAGCTCAGAGCCTGGTTGGCCACGTGACAGGTGGAACAGCTGCGCCCGTTGGTTCCAAGACTCTGAAAGAACGCGCTCTTGGTATCTAAATTGCCGTTCGCGCTGTAGGTTGCGACGAAGCCTGTCGCGTCCAGATAGGGTTGGAGGTTGAAAATCACCGAGTTTCTGGGGGCCGGGCTCGTCTTGTCTGCGGCGGATACGCCTTGAGAAAACAAGGTTGCGATCAAAAGGGTTACCGCTCCCCAGCGGCCGACTTGCTTACCTGTCAGGTTCCATTGACTTACAAATCTCGTGTACATGGCTCCCTCTCCCTGCACCTAAGAACCGGCGAAAACTGGTGCCGGATCTCTCTTGCACCGGCAGATAGTTACCCGAATTCGGGCAGGTCACAATAGCGGGACGATGGAGCCGGTCTTAAGTTCCTGTGTCGGCGTAAGTTGTTGAAAATAAAGTGTTTTTCTCCCAAATTGAGGAAGCCGTTGTACAATGTCGGCCACTTGAGTGTGGGGAGTATGGCTCTGGGCCAAGCCAGATTTGCGGGCTGTATCCGGTTCGGGAAAGAGTTCGAGCTTGACCTTCGCAGCTACGAACTGCGGCGAGCGGGCCGAGGTCAAAAACTCGAACGGATCCCGATGGAAATCCTGATCCTGCTAATCGAGCGAGCGGGAGAATTGGTGACCCGGGACGAGATTGCCTCCCGAATCTGGGGCAAAGAGACCTTTCTCGACACCGACAACAGCATCAACGGAGCCATACGGAAGATCCGACTGGTCCTCCGCGACGATCCCGACCAGCCTCGCTTTGTGCAGACGGTGGTGGGTCGAGGCTACCTGTTCATTGCGTCCCAACTCGAAAGCACCATTCCCCGCGTCACCGAGCCGCCCTCCGGTTCCACAGATGCTTCGCTGATTGGCCGAAGGATTGGGGATTACCGCATCCTGCACCTGCTTGGGGCGGGAGGGATGGGGGTAGTTTACAAGGCCGAGGACCTGAGACTTGGCCGCCAAGTGGCCATCAAGTTTCTCTCCCCGGAGTTGGCGGATGATCCTGCCGCTTTGGAGCGAATGGAGCGAGAGGCACGCATCTCCTCGGCTCTCGAACACCCGAACATCTGCGCCATTTACAGGTTGGCAGAAGATGAGGGGCGACCCTTCATCGTTATGCCGCTCTTGTCGGGGCAGACGTTGCGCGAATGGATCGATGCCGGTCCGAGGAACGCAACCACGTG
>JASLEQ010000692.1 GCA_030151135.1 Candidatus Sulfotelmatobacter sp.
GATTTCGCGCGCGATGGCGAAGGATCCGACTGAGCGATATCAGCGAGCGGGTGATTTTGCAGACGACCTTCGAATTCTGCAGCAGAGTTATAAGCCCGGCGGAACCACAACTTCTTTTCAGAGCGCAGTGGCCACCGGTACCGGATCGGCCCTGACGCAGTTTGCAACCGGCACGCGCTCGACCGCGGCCAAAGATGTTGCGGCGGCCGGTCAGGCCATGCAAGGCTGGTTTTCCAGCGTACGCAGCAAGGATCTGATACTGGGTGCCTTAGCGGTGATTCTTTTAGTCATCGTCGCCGGCCAGTCGAAACTGTTTGTTTCCGCTCCTAAACTTGAAGCCAGTGGCGCGGGCCCGGTTCCCACCAGCCCAATAGCGACCGACGCTCTTCCGGCTGGCCATCCCGTACAAACGGAAACTCCGGAACCATCCGCAAATACCGGTTCGAAACGAAAAAAGACATCCGCTAAGGTAGCCCCGGCTTCAACCAAACAGGTTGTTGTTCCTTCATCAACCCTCGATCTCGCGGTGCAGCATCAGTTTAAGGACGCGACCCTGTACCTTTGGGTCGATGACAAACTCATGTTGACGCTTCCTCTGCATGGTTCAGCACAAAAAAAACTCGTTGTGTTTAACGGGGTACGCGGCGTGGAATCACAAACGTTGAAGGTTCCTGCAGGAAGAAGAACGCTTCGTTTTCGCGCTCTCTCTACCGATCAAACGACCGATCTTTCCAAAAGCCTTTCAGCAGAATTTGTGGGTGGAGATACGAAGACTTTGCAAGTCTCGTTCGAGAAACACAATTCCGTCATGCGCCTGAACTGGCAGTAACCGCTACTGGCGCAAGCCCATCCAGTTCTCAGAAACAACCAGCGAATTTCCCGGATTCTGGGGATCGTATTTCACCGAGGTGTGAAGGCCGAGGCGGCACGAGTGCAGGTTGATCCAGTGCCGGAGGTAGGTAACGTCCTGCGAGCATTCGTAGGAGACGCCCGCAACGTCATATTGATAAATCAGCATGATTGCGCCCTGCTGATCTTTCGGTGCGCTCAACTCCTGCACATCAATGACAGTTCCGTCCGTAATGCGCCCGGTGCTTTCCAGCCAGGCGCGGCGTTCATGCTCGATCTCTGCCGGCGTTCTTGGCTTGCGGCGGAGCAATACATACACGCCAAGCAGGGCAACACTCCCGGTTGCCACCAGCCCATACATCCGAAGCGAGTCCATACGAAAAGGTAGGTCGAAGTCTGCGCAGGGCCGCTGACTTCTTTATTCAGCATATGCGTAATTGTGAGGGTGTGGAAGTGGTTCTGAGGTTACTGAGGTGCTAAGGGCTGTGAAAAACTTATGAGCGTCGCCGCGCAGTTCTCGAACTTACTTGGTCTGGCTGCACACACTATTCGTTACCAGATCCGCGAAGCCACCTTCCGCGGTCTTGCCAAACTCATCATCATGCGTCGCCTTCTTGCTGACCACATCCCGGCCACTGCGGTCCCGGGTGTAGAACCAGATAGAAGTCGGCGCGGCCGTAGCGGTGCTGCAGTTGAAGCGCACCCGCGCCCGCATCTCGATAAACGGGCCGCCCTGCGGCAACTTCGCCTGCTGTTTGTATTCCACTCGCACCAGCGCGCTGCGTTGATTGTTCTTCAGCACACGGATCGAGCTCACGGAAACCCGGTCGCCAGCTCCGGTCTGGCCGATGATGCGCCACTCTCCCGCCGCAAGAAGCAAACTCGCCGCCAAGACTGGCGCAAGCACGATGGCAATGATAAGGAGAGGTTTTTTCACCGCCTGCTTTCCATTATGAGTTTGCAGGCCACTACTTTGCGGGATAGGACGCGTTCTGTCAATGTCTCTTCGGCTCCCTTTAAACGACCGTGATATCGTGTAAGCCTCCATATGGAAGCTCTTCGGTCGACAACCTTTGATTCGCCAGTCGGCCCGCTATTCCTGGCGGCGTCAGATCAGGGCTTGGTCGCACTTGAGTTCGACGCGAGACTTCCCGGCCAGCAGACAATTCGCCCCAATCCGCGCGACTTACGCGCAGAGGATAAAGACTTCGGATTTGTTGATTCTCCCGGGGCGCTTTCGCCTTTTATTGGGCAGCTTGAAGAGTATTTCGCAGGTCACCGGCGCGACTTCAGTTTCCCCCTCGATCTGCGCGGCACACGATTCCAGGTTGCCTGCTGGCAGGCGCTGCTCAAAATTCCATATGGCGAGACCCGCACTTACGCCGACATCGCGCGAGCCGTCGGACGTCCGCAGGGATTCCGCGCCGTTGGCATGGCAAATAATCGGAACCCGATCGCCATCGTCGTTCCATGTCACCGCGTGATCGCATCTGACGGAACGCTCTGCGGTTACGGTGGAGGACTTGAAATCAAACGACAGCTGTTAGAACTCGAAGGCGCGCTCACCAAACGCCTGGCAGCCTGAGGATTCGCAGGCTTTGAACCGCCGATTTGTGGTGCAGATTTTAGATTGCAGATGAAAATCGCTTGCCGTCCGGAAACTCTGAAGTCTGAAAGCAACCGTCTGTGCCTTTAGCTCGCCCTTGAACCCTCCATCCAAAGTCTCCACGCTTCGCAAGGCGGGGCTCTTCTACCTCGTCTTTGTGATGTTCTCTTACACGACCGGCGGCCCTTTCGGTCTGGAAGACATGGTCACGACCTCGGGGCCGGGCATCACGCTGCTCTACCTGCTCATCATTCCTTTCTTCTGGTGTATTCCGGTTTCGCTCGTCTCGGCTGAATTGACGACCGCCATGCCCGTCGAGGGCGGCTTCTATCGCTGGACCCGCGCCGCCTTCGGAGATTTCTGGGGATTTCTCGCGGGATGGTGGAACTGGTCCGCTTCTTTTCTCTTAGGCGGCATCTACGCCGTCTTATTCGCAGACTATTTCTTCTATTACCTGCCGCATATGAACTGGTGGCAGCATTACATGCTGTCGCTGGCATTAATTGCCCTGCTCACCTGGATCAACGTTCGCGGCATCCAGATGGTCGGACAAGTCGCGACTGCGTTGGAGCTGTTCATCTTCGTGCCTGTTCTGACGATGATCGTGATGGGATTAGCGCACTGGCACCAGAACCCCTTCCATCCCTGGATGGTGCCCGGTCAATCGACTTACAAGATTTTTGGCGTTGGCCTGGCTTTCGGCCTGTGGCTCTATTCGGGATACGAACAGCTCTCGACCGTCGCGGAAGAAGTAGAAGAGCCGCAAAAGGCATATCCGCGCGCCCTGGCAATGGTAGTTCCGCTTTCCATCGCCGCGTACTTTCTTCCGGCATTCGCGGGACTTGCCTCTGCCGGCCACTGGGAAAAATGGCATGCCGGATTTTTTTCGGACGCGGCGAGCCTCATCGGCGGAGGATGGCTAGGTTCCTGGATGGCGGTAGCGGCCATGATCGGCAACGTGGCCCTGCTGAATAGCACAATTCTTACGACAACTCGCATGCCTTTTGCCATGGCCGAAGATGGATACCTGCCGGCCGTCTTAACCCGCAAGCATCCGCGGTATGCAACCCCCTGGCTCGCCATTGTGGTCTCGGCGGCAATCTATGCATTACTCGCATGGCAGAGCCTGGCACGACTGATCTCGGTTTATGTCTGGCTGCGCTCTGCCACGACTGTGCTGACAGTTCTTTCGGGATGGAAGCTGCGCAAGGCACGGCCGGATCTGCCCAGATCATTCTTGATCCCGGCCGGCCGGGCCGGCATCTTCTACGTGGTGGCTGCTCCAATTATTATGGCGATCATCGCACTGCTGGGAGGGGATCGCTTCGCCACTGTGGGTGGCCTGATCGCAATCCTGGCCGGGCCCGCCGTATATCTTGCGCTCAAGAAAAGTAGAGTGAATGTCAGCGTGCGGAGCGATTCGGCAACCCTCTAGCTCACCCAGTCCAACACTTTGTACCAGGCGCCAGCAAGTGGCAAGAACCATGGCTTGCCGTTGTAGGCATTCAGCGGCGCGCCAGGAAATGGAATCTCTGTGAAAGGGTTGTCGGGCTTATCTCCCGCCATGAGTTCGGCGATCTTCTGGCCCTGGTATGTGGCCATCGCGACACCGTGTCCGGCATAACCGACAGCGTAATACATACCGTCGGCCTGCCCGGCGTGCGGCATGATGTCAAACGTGAAGTCCAGCGTGCCTCCCCAAACATATTCCAGGCGCGCATCTCTCAGTTGCGGATAGACGCCAATCATTCCGCGGCGCAGCAAGCTGGCGCTCTGACGGATTGTTTGGTCATTTTCCGGGAAAAATGCCGCGCGTCCTCCAAATAACATTCGTCCATCCGGTGTGAGGCGGTAATAGAACAGGTAATGCTTGGAGTCATAGATCATCCGATTACGCGGGCTCAGCTCGTGCGCTAACCCTTTCGGCAGCACCTCCGTCGTGATGATGAACGACCCGATCGGGATGATCTTCTTCCGCAGGACTGGAGTCGCCTCGCCCGTATACCCGCTCGTGCCCACAAAAACTTCATGGGCCCACAGCACTCCGCGGGAACTTGTGATCTTCCAGCCGATTTCCCCCTGGCGCGACTCCCGTTCGATGGAACTGACGCGGGCGTGCTCGAAAATTTGCGCTCCCGCTTGGACAGCCGCGCTTGCCAGTCCCGCCACGTATCGGGCCGGGTTACAACCAGCGCTGACCTCGTCCACCATTCCGCCGAAATAAATGGTTGATCCGATCTCTTCATTCAATTCGTGACGAGGTACAACCTGCAGCTTGTGGTTGAACTCCACTTCGATGAGTTCCGCTTGCCGTGTATATCCGTCGAAATGCGCCTTCTTGCACGCGACCTCCAGGTGTCCGCACCTTGAGAAATCGCAATCTATCTTTTCTTCGCGCACGATTTGTTCGACGCAGTCGATGGATGCCAGGGAAGCCGCATACATTCTCCGGGTCAATTCGCGGCCATATTTCGAGATCAGCTGGGTTACTCCAAGCTTCATGCCAGTGAGAACCATGCCGCCATTTCGTGAACTCGCACCCCAGCCGATCGTTTCGGATTCCAGAACCGCAACCCTTGCCCCGCGTTTGGTCAGCGCTCGGGCAGCCGATAAGCCCGTGAACCCAGCGCCAATTACAGCTACATCCACGGACTCGGGCAGCGGCACACCCGCATCGCTGGCGGGCACCTGTACCGTGGTCAGCCAAAAGTTCTGCTCCATCATCGATCGCACTTTCACCTTCACCTTTCTTTTACGTTCATAACCGGAGG
>JASLEQ010000716.1 GCA_030151135.1 Candidatus Sulfotelmatobacter sp.
TGATGCGACCTAGGGAGGTAATAGTGGCGGATGCCGACGTTTACCTATTCGATCGATGAGACGTCTCTCGAAAACCTGAAAGGCTTGCGGCAGACATGTGTGCTGAGGGTTAGATGTTCTCCTCCGCTGATTTGAGACGGAGAGATGCGTGGGTTTCGGATAGCCAGCATGCAAGTGGGGTTGCTTGTCTCCAACGTAAGTGCTGAAAACGTCGAGTTCTTCCTTACCAGAATCTACATGCCGTGGGGTATTGTGACAGCTTTGTTCCCATTCGACACTGAAGACAAATTCTCACGAAACGGAGTTTCGGATGGAGAGCAGAGGTCGTTCGCTAGCGGTAGTGACCGGTGCATCGAGTGGCATTGGGTTTGAATTAGCCAAGGTGCTTGCGAAGAATGGCTATGACCTTGTCATTGCAGCTGAGAATGCGCGTTTGGAGGCCGCCCGGAAGGATTTGGCTGATATGACGGACGTTATATCGGTGCAGACCGATCTGGCGGAGTACGAAGGGGTTGAAAAGCTGTGGAACGCCGTGCAAGCAACCGGACGCAAGGTTGATATCATTGCTATCAACGCAGGAATCGGGGTTGGCGGGCGGTTCGCCGAAACCGATCTGGAGAAAGAATTGAAGCTGATCCAGTTGAATGTGACTTCAACTGTTCATCTTGCGAAGCTGGCGGTTAAGCATATGTTGGCAAATGGAACTGGGAAAATACTAATCACGTCGTCGATTGCCGGAGAGATGCCTGCTCCTCTTGAGGCGGTATATGGCGCCTCCAAGGCCTTTGACCTTTCATTTTCGAAGGCTCTCAACTACGAACTAAAGGATTCCGGGATCACGGTGACAGCGCTTCAGCCCGGCCCGACTAATACGGACTTCTTCCGTCGAGCTGAAATGGAAGATACCAAAGTTGGATCGGAAGGGAAGTACACTAACGATCCCGCGGAAGTAGCTCAACAGGGATATGAAGCCTTGATGAGTGGAAAAGATCATGTCTTCGCGTCTTCCATGAAAACCAAGGTGCAGGGCGAACTCAGCAAGTTTATGCCGGAGTCGGTGAAGGCTGCGATGCATGAGAAGCAGGCAGAGCCGAAGTCAGCAAAAGGTTAGCAAAGGGGTGATGGTAAAGCAGATATGAGCGGCATTGAAATTAACAACGACGAAGTAGTTTCGCGTGACAACATCGCCCCGGGCGTATGCGGATTACGCATCATGCTGGTGAATGTGTATGCGATTTTTTTCAGTGAGGGTTGGCTGCTGGTGGATGCGGGCCTTCCTATGTCGCAAGGGCAGATCCACCGATGGGGTGAATCGAGATTTCCACGCCGCAAGCCGCTTGCTCTTCTGCTTACGCACGGGCATTTTGACCACGTTGGGGCGCTGCCCTACCTCCTGGAACGCTGGGATATTCCCGTATTTGCTCACCCTCTGGAGTTTCCGTACTTACAAGGAAAGGCGAAGTATCCACCGCCTGATGTGACAGCCGGAGGTGGATTTATGTCGCTGCTGGCGCCATTTTATCCGCGAGGGCCTATCGACCTTGGCGAACGGCTGCAGGCGCTTCCTTCTGATGGGTCCGTACCCTATGTCGATGATTGGAAATGGATCCACACACCAGGTCACACGGAAGGACATGTTTCGTTCTTTCGCGACTCGGACCGGACGCTGCTGGTGGGGGATGCATTCTGCACGACGAAACAGGAATCTGTATTGGCAATTGCGTCGCAGGCTCCGGAACTTCACGGGCCGCCTGCTTATTACCCCAGTGAGTGGGATGCGGCGAAGGCGTCGGTGCAGAATCTGGCCGCGATAAGGCCTTTCACAGTGGCGGCGGGGCATGGCTCTCCCATGAGCGGTACGGATGTGGCGCCAGCTCTGAGCGTTCTGGCAAGGGACTTCGACAAAATAGCGCGTCCCAAGAAACACAATCGAGCGGCTTAGAGTCATCTTATCCCCGGGTCTTAGGCGTCCAAACCAACCCCCAGTCCGGCCGCTGCATCCAAAACTCGTTTTCTTCTAGTAAGTTCGATTCCGGGGTGCCGTCAATGAAGAGCGCCGCTTCTGCGCCCTTATGCCGTGCGATTCCTTTATCGCTGATTGTGGTCTGCGCGTTTGCGTTTCACGGGCCGCTTCTGCTCATGCGCATGCCCGAGAATACGTTTGACGCACATTTCCACATGTCGATGGCGTCTCACTACGCTCATCACTGGTTTAACCCGTGGAATGAAAAGTCGCTCGGAGGATTCTCTCAGACCACGTATCCTCCACTCACTCATCAGTGGATCGCCATCTTTTCTCACGTTGTCGGCTTGAGCTACGGGTTCATGCTGGTCATCGGCATCATGATGATGCTGTTACCTGTGGCGGTATACCGGTTCGCGAAATTGTGGGTACCGGAAAGGGCGGCGAGTTATGGTGCATTCTGTTCCATTTTCCTCGGTTCCCTGGCGCTGCTTGCATATCAGGACGGTCAGATCGGAACCATCTCAGCGACCACGCTTTTCTTGCTCGCGATCCCAAGTGCATTCCGTTATGTGGTTACCGGTTCTCGACGCGACCTTGTCTTCGGGTTAGCTTTATCGTGTACTGCGGCAGCCGCGCATCACGCGACGCTTCTGTTCGGATTGCCCTTCTTCGTTTTCCCGACTGTGTGGTTGGCAGTTCAAGACTACCGTGAAACGAATCCCAACGGTTCTCTTGCTGTGCCTCTCGGAAGAACTGGAGTGTTCATGGGCGCAGCGGGCTTGGGGATGTTGATTGTCTTGTTGCCGTATTTTCTTACGCTGCTGAAGGCGCCCATCGACCAAACTCCGATTCCCCATCTGAGCCGCACCAATTACCTTCTCCAACTCAAGTGGGGGTTGCATTACTGGCTCATTCCGTTTGGGGCTGTTGCGCTTGCCGTGCCATACATCATTTATAAGGGCGCGGCGGAATCGCGACTGCGTCCGCTTCTGGTTGGTTTTTACTTTGCGCTTCTCTTTGGACTCGGCGGCACTACTCCACTGCCGCGTTGGGTTCTGCGCCGCGCTTTTGAAATTCTGACCTTTGAAAGATTTACGTTTTGGGCCGTGTTGCTGGCCATGCCTTTCGTTGGACTGCTCGCCTGTTATATCGTCGACCGCTTTCAAAGGCGCGGTGCGATTGCGCTCGTTCTTCTGGTCGTGGGGTCTGGTTCACTTGCCGTGGCGTGGAATGAATACTTCCCGCTGATCGGCACTCCTCTTAATGTCGATCCCATTATCAACTTCTTGAACCGTAGCGATCACGACCGGTATCGGTATCTAACGCTAGGTTTCGCGAACGCGCTGTCTCAGATCGCTTCCTATACCGAGGCTCCCAGCGTAGATGGCGAATACAACTCTGGGCGGTCGCTACCTGAGATGACAAAGCACGGAGTGGGACAATTAAGCACAGCCAAGTTCTACGGATCGGAAGGCATGAGCGCTCTGTCCGAGATGCTGCGACACGCTTCGCATTACGGACTGCGGTACATCTTTGTTTCGGATGCCTACTACGAACCGATTCTTACCTTTGCGGGCTGGCGGCAAATTGATAGCTATGAACATGGAACAATCACCGTCTGGGCGAATCCTTCAACTCCATACGCCCAACCTATTCCATCGCCTCTCAGGCCACCACGCTGGCAAGGATACATGTGGGGCATATTCCCTGTCGGAGTGAGTTTGTTCACGATTGGTTTGGCTATCAGTCAGTATTTGAAGGATCGCAGAAACATAAGTGACACGTCTGGAGAGTTCAACGTTGATCCGGAACAACCGCTGGACGGGACGGATGCGGCTGAGAGTCCATTGGTGCCGTCCGTTACTACGTAGGAGGAGAGCTTGGTGCAACCGGGTACGCAGGACAAGAATATCGAAACTCAGAATTTGAGCATTAGCATCGTCATCCCGGCACGAAACGAGGAGAATCGACTGCCCCGGACCTTGGAACATATCCTCTGCTATGCACGCGAGAAGGGATGGCAGGCTGAGATTATTGTCGTAAACGATGGGTCCACGGATGGAACTGCGAACGTGGTGCGAAGCTTTACGAAAACTAACCCTTCGATCACCCTCATTGACAACATCGTTAATTCGGGCAAGGGAAGAAGCATCCGCGAGGGGATGTTGCGAGCGACGGGCGACACCGTGTTCTTTACCGATGCCGATGACTCTACACCGATCGAGGAGGCGGACAGACTTATTAAAGTCATTTTCGACGGCGCTGACATTGTTATTGGATCGCGCTGGGTTGATCGACAATTGCAGACTACGCCGCAGCCTTGGTATCGCCGGCTGAATGGCCGAGTTTACAACGTCTTGCTTCGGACCCTGCTCGGATTGGACCTGACAGATACTCAGAACGGATTCAAGGCCTTTAGGCGCAAAGCAGCGAAATCTGTATTTGCAATTCAGACAATTCCTGGCTGGGGATTCGATGCGGAGTCTCTCTTCCTGGCGAAAAAGCTTGGTTTCAGGGTTTCGGAAGTGCCAGTTCAGTACGTGTACTACGCAGAAGGCTCGAAGATACGCCCCTATCGAGACGGTGCCAAGATGCTGCTGGAGCTACTCCTGGTACGCTGGCATTTTTTCCGGGGAGCGTACAACGCCGTCCTCGGGATCTCGAGCGCAGGGGGAACATCCCTTCAATCCGAGGCGCTCACTGAAGGGCAACTTCCCAGTGGACAT
>JASLEQ010000770.1 GCA_030151135.1 Candidatus Sulfotelmatobacter sp.
CGATGCCGTGGTTCTCTACCGCACCGGCGACATTCTCGCCGTAGGTTGGATGGCGAACCTGATCCGCGAGCGCATGCATGGCGACAAGACCTATTTCAACGTCAATCGCCATATCAATCCGACGAATGTTTGCGTGGCCGCATGCCGACTGTGCGCCTTCGGAAGAAAGAAAGATTCTCCGGGCGCATACACCATGGCGTTGGAGGAAGCTTTCGAGACCGCTGCTTCGGGATACTCCGAGGCTGTGACGGAATTTCACATTGTGGGTGGGCTGCATCCCGACTTGCCGTTTCAGTACTTCCTCGATCTTTGCGCCGGGCTCAAGCAGCGTTTTCCGCAGGTTCACCTCAAAGCATTCACCATGGTGGAAGTGGCATATTTGGCGCGGCGGGCGAAGCTTTCCATTCCGGAGACGCTGAGGCAATTGAAAGCTTCGGGAGTGGACTCGCTGCCAGGCGGAGGAGCCGAGATATTTGCGGATCGGGTGCGCCACATCATTTGCGATCACAAAATCGACGGCGATCAGTGGTTGGAAACGGCAAAGGCGGCCCACCAGATCGGGCTGAAATCGAACGCGACGATGCTTTACGGGCATGTCGAGAATGACGAAGACCGGGTCGACCATCTGATGAAACTCCGTGACTTGCAGGATGAGACAGGTGGGTTTCAGACCTTCATTCCGCTCGCATTTCATCCGGATAACACGCCTCTGCAACATCTGCCAAAAACCACCGGGATGCTCGACATCAAGCAGATCGCGGTAAGCCGCCTGGTGCTCGACAACTTCCCGCACATCAAGTCGTACTGGCAGATGATGACAGCGAAGATAGCGCAGATTTCACTGCGATTCGGCGCCGACGACATGGATGGAACCGTAATCGAAGAAAAGATCTACCACGATGCCGGCGCGACCACTCCCCAGGGCATGCGCAGGCAGGAGTTAGAACGGTTGATACGGACAGCGGGCCGCGTGCCAATCGAGCGAGACACCCTTTACCGCCCGGTCACGCGTACCGAGACGTCAGTGACAGTGGCTGTTTGAGCCTGAAAGTCTCTCCTGGCCGAATGCGCAAGCCAATTCCTCGACTTGCATTCCTGCCGGAAAACTGTATCATCCCGTGATCTATGGCTGCGAAACGGGGCTGCAGCGGGACGCATGGTCTGAGATGCGGGCATCCGGCGCAGCAATGGGAACATCCAACTACGCAAATCGACCGACCCATTGGTCGGTCGCTGTCGTTAGCGCCGCGTAGAAGCATGTAGTCACCATTCCTGAGACCTGGAGCAGTCCTAGATGTCGCTACAAGCAAACGCGATGCATGCCGCATTCCAGTCCGAGCGTGGCCAGCCCTTGCCCGAAGCGAGCTACGATGCTTTGCGGCGAGTGACGCGCGCGATCGCCGCACACCACGACATCAAGAATTTATTCCGCAGCCTTGCGGATGAATTGCGGCCCGTCGTCAATTTCGTATTTTTGCGCGTCTTCCTTTACGACAAAGAAAAGCACCTGATGCGTTTGCACGTGAGTGAAGCGCCGGGACAACCGCCGCAAGCCTTCAGCGAGTTTCCTCCCGAGGGCACGGCAGTGGGGTGGGTTTACGACCGGCAGCAGCCCTTGGTGATTCCCGACGTCGAGAGGGAGTCCCGCTTTCCACGTCTCCACGGAATTCTGAAAGAGTACGGAATTCGGTCTCATCTGACTTTCCCTCTCACGACCGCTCACGGGCGGCTGGGTACATTTGCCGTGGGAAGCGACCAGACGGATGCGTATTCCAAAGAGGATGTGCGCTTCCTGGCATTAGTCGCGGATCAGATTGCAGTAGCGATCGACGATGCTCAGCACACGGAAGCGCTGCGGCAAACGAAAGCCGAACTGGAGAACCGAAACCGCCGTTTGCAACTGCTGCTCGACGTGAATAACAGCATCGCGTCGAACCTTGACTTGAAGACTTTACTGCTGGCGATTTCCGCCAATGTACGTCGAGTCATGGAGTCCGATTTCGTGGGCATCGCGTTGCCAGACGCGAGTGGCGGAGTGCTTCGCGGGTATGCGTACGAGTCATCGTTTGGCACAGGACCGCAAGGGGATCTCGTGATGACTCCAGAGTCGGGACCTTCGCTCGCATTCCGCTCGGGGAAACCGGTTGTTCTCCACGCGGACCACATTGTGCGAATCCCTGAGGAAACAGATGAGTTTCGGCAGAGGGGCATGAAAGAAGCCTGTTCGTTGCCGCTAGTGAGCCGGGGACGGATATTGGGGACACTGGATCTCGGCCGCGCCCGGAACGTGACATTTACCGAGGACGAAGTAGAGTTTCTGACCCAGATCGCAAACCAGGTTGCGATCGCGGTGGATAATGCCCTCGCTTATGGCGAGATCGCACATCTGAAGAATGAACTGGCGCAGGAAAAGCTGTACCTGGAATCAGAGATTCGCAGCGAGATGAATTTTGCCGACATTGTCGGTAAAAGTCCCACATTGCGAGCGGTTCTTCAGCAGATGGAGTTGGTGGCTCCGAGTGATTCGACGGTATTGCTGCTAGGAGAAACCGGCACCGGGAAAGAATTGATGGCGCGTGCGATTCACGAACGCAGCCAGAGGCGGTCGCATGCCTTCGTAAAGCTGAATTGCGCCGCGATTCCTACAGGTTTATTGGAAAGCGAGATGTTCGGTCACGAAAAAGGCGCGTTCACCGGGGCGGTAGCGCAACGGATCGGGCGTTTTGAATTAGCGAACGGAGGGACGATTTTCCTGGACGAGATCGGGGAAATTCCGCTCGAGCTTCAGCCGAAGCTTCTTCGAGTGCTACAGGAACGTGAATTCGAGCGGTTAGGAAGTTCGCGGACTTTGCATTCGGATGCGCGGTTGGTGGCAGCGACAAATTGCGATCTGCAGGGAATGGTAGATGAAAAGAAATTCCGCGCCGATTTGTACTATCGACTCAATGTGTTCCCCATTTTCATTCCGGCATTGCGGGAGCGACGGGAAGACATTCCACTATTGGTCAGCCATTTCACGCAGCTGTTCGCACACCGGTTGAACAAGAAGATCGAGACGGTCCCGAGCGACGCCATGAACGCGCTGATCGATTACGCATGGCCGGGAAATATTCGCGAACTCCAGAATGTGATCGAGCGTGCCGTTCTGGTATCGACGGGCAGTTTGTTGAAGATATCCCTGTCTGACCTGAAGAATCGCCCTTCAACGGCGAAGAGCTCGACCAGGGCCAGGGAGGTAGTTCCTGAAACGACCAACGATCAACCGATCCGAGATGTGCTGGAAGACGTGGAACGAAAGCAGATCGTGGCAGCTCTGGAGCAATCTCACGGAGTGGTGGCTGGTCCCAATGGTGCAGCGATTCGACTAGGTTTAAAGCGGTCGACGCTGCAACTTCGAATGAAGAAGCTAGGTATCAATCCCCGCGCGATCTAAGTGTTCCCTGCATCCCTCCAAAAGCATCAAGGTGCCAGCTTTCTGGCGTAACTGCTTAAGAAGCTGGCAACTGGCACCTGGTATTTCCGTAAAGAAATGTGAAGTGTTCGATAAGTCCTGATTTACTGGGGCTTTTTTGTCCAAAAACTCCTCAGCGTGTTTGGCATGCTCATTGCTCTAGTCCAAGCATATTCGCAAGAAGGAGTTCCAAATGAAAAACAAGATTGCCTCTCTCCTCGCACTATTGATCACTTTCATGATCGCCGGAAGCGCGGTAAGCGTTGCGCAACCGAAACACGAAGTAACGTTGGTGGCATTTGTACCATTCGAGTTTGAAGTTGGGAATCGCGTGTTCCCCTCGGGGACCTATGTATTCGAAATGGCGACGGGATCGCCAAAGCTGAGCGATCAGGCTGGAGTGCTTGTGGTGCGCAATCGCGAACGCCAGTTGTATGCGGCGGTGGCGACCGGAGTTGCTGCGGACGATGATCTGCATGCCAGCCCCAAGCTTGCTTTCAGCCGCAAGGGAGAGCGCGTTTATCTGTCGAAGGTATGGTGCCAGGGAAGTGCGACGGGACTCAGCGTGCACCTTCCGGAAGGTGTCAATGAGGTGATGGAGAGCGAAGCACTGACCCTCAACGGCACGATGACCGGTGGCATTTAGTTCAAGTTTCCGGCGTACCCACCCCACGACCCAAGGGTACCCACGTACCCAGTGCCGCCGGAGTGAGACGGAGCCGTGCCCCCAGCACGGCTCCTGAACTCATTGTGGGGGCGTGCCGGCCGTCCATTTGCGAAGCTGGTCCGATGAAGTATGGAGCAGATCGCGGAGGACAGCGACCTCCGCTACGATTCCGGTTTGAAGAGCGGGCTCGACATCCGGTGCGAATAGGGAAGAATGATTGGAGGGCAACGAAGTTCCGGATGCCTTCGCTTCAGCGAATTTTGCAGGATCTGCGCCGCCGAGACTGAAATAGAAACCAGGGATGCCTTGTTCGACGAAGTACGAGAAATCTTCGGAGGCAGTAATGGGTTCAACGGTGGAGACGTTCGTTTTGCCGATGCCTGCCTCGAGGACTTCCTTGAGATGTTGGGCCAGGGCGGGATTGTTGTAGACGGAGTCTGTACTCTCATAGTGCTCGATGAGTGGCTCTCGCGGAGCTCCGGCCGCAGCGGCTTCTGCTTTAGTGATTCGTGTAATTGCGGCAAGAACCTGATTGCGCACGTTGGACTTGTACGTGCGTACGGTCAGGCCAAGTTCCGCATCATCGGGGATGATGTTGTTTTTGTTGCCGGCATGAATGTAGCCGACGGTCACGACGGACATTTCACCAGGTTTCACTTCGCGGGAGGGAATCGTCTGCAGAGCAAGGATTGTTCTGGCTGCGATGACGATGGGATCAATGGCAGTTTGCGGTGCCGAACCGTGTCCTCCTTTGCCATAGATCGTGATCCGTAGCGAATCGGCGTTCGCGTCGTAGGTACCGGGGACGATTCCGACCGTTCCTGCCGGACCGAGATTGTCAACGTGCAACGCCAC
>JASLEQ010000044.1 GCA_030151135.1 Candidatus Sulfotelmatobacter sp.
ACCTACGCCACCGGGCACGACGTGGAAACCCCCATTTACGATTTCGCAACTCACCTTCGCATTGCGAATCGAACCGAGCATGTCCCCGCCGGATCTTTGCTCATCGTCGAGGGTATCCTCGCCCTCCATTTCCCTCAACTCCGGCCTCACTTCGACCTCGCCATCTACCTTGAGGCGCCCGAGGGCGTTTGTTTTCGCCGCCGCAAGGTCCGGGATATCACCGAACGTCAACGGCCCCTCGAACTGATCCGCTGGCAGTACGAAAATACCGTGATGCCCGCCGCCCGGCGCTACGTCCTGCCCAGCAAGCGCTACGCTGACGTCGTGATCGATTGCGAGCTGGATCTCGACACCGTCGCAACCCGCTTGAAAGAGGCCATCCTGCAACGTCGTGCCCGCGCCGCTGTGGTGTGAAGAGTTTCCCGGCTGCTACCGGCAAGGAATCGACCACCCACCCGGGCGTACCGCCAAGTCCCAAGACTCCCTACCGCATGGCATAAACTGACCGTCGCTGGCGCATCTTGTCGCTCCTTGAAATTTGTAATCCTCTGCTATTTCTGAATTGTGAAAGAGAACGATCGCAACGCCCCTCCCAAGCAAAAATCGGAGAGCTCCCGTCCCGCGGATGATCTAGCTCGCCAGATCGCATATATTTGCCGTCCCACCACCGAGGTAGCAAGATTGATTTGCGAGGCCGAGAAAGCCGCTGTCGCGGCCGAGTCTTATCTGCGAGAGTTGGAGCGAGCACGCATCCTCGGCCTTCCCCCGGGTGACACCCTGCCCTAAAGGTCCCACGCGTTTCATCGGAAGACCAACCGGCCCTCGAATAGCGGCTATTCGTGTCGCAGGGCCTGCATGGGATCGATCTCCGTTGCGTGCCGCGCAGGAATATAGCTGGCGACGAATGTAACCGCCATCAGGATCGTCGACACCAGACTCAACGTCAGCAGATCGTGTGCCTTCACGCCGTAAAGAAACTGCGCGAGCAGTGGAGTGGCCGCGAACGAACCCAGGATCCCAATCACCACTCCGGCCAGCGAAAGCACCATGGCCTGTCGCAACACCAGTCCCAGCACCTGTCGGCGTTGCGCGCCCAGCGCCATCCTCAGGCCAAGTTCATGGCGGCGTTCTCCGACAGAGTACGAGATGACTCCATAGATTCCGATCACCGCGAGCAGCAACGCGATTCCGGCAAACAGCTCTAACACCTCCGCGAGAAAGCGCGATGGAGTGGCCGACTGCCAGACCGTTCGCTCCACCGTCGTGATCCCAAAGATCGCGGACTCGGGTGCGAGTTCCGAAATGATCCGCCGCATATTCTGCATCAGCGGCTCCGGCTCCGCGTACGTGCGCACGATGATGCTCTTGTGAACGCGGGCTTCCGTCCACCCTGGATAAATTCGCGATGACAACTGCTGGTACGGAACAAAGGCTTCCGGTTCGGCGGGATCAGCCAGCGAAAACTGCTTTACGTCTTGGACGATCCCAACGATCTCGCGCGGCTTCTCGTCGGGTGAGTCATCGAACTTGATCACCTGACCGAGCGGATCTTGATTCGGCCAATAGCGCTTCGCCATCGTCTCGTTGATAACCACCACCCATGCATTGCTGGCGGTGTCCTGCTCGCTTACTCCGCGGCCTCGCGCCACGGGGATGCGCATCAGCGCGAAGTAGTCGGCGCTCACTCCCTCCCGAAATACGGCTGGCTTTTCGGCAGCGGTCGAAACACCCTGTCCCATAAACGTGAATCCGGGCGAGGCGTACTGCGCGCTATCCCCGGTACCATCCAGCAGCGGAAGCCAGTCGATTAATGCGACGTCTTCGACGCCCGGAGTGTTTCGGAATCGCTCGAGGATCCGATCGCAGAACTGCCCAACCGGTGGCAGTATCAGATTGAGGTCCGGATCGCTTGGCGGAGTCGCATAAATGTACTTCTCTCCGGTCAAACGAACTTGCGCAGTCAGAAGATGCCCGGGCGCAAAGCCGGGGGATGTACGCAAAATCCGCGTGAGCGTATTGATCATCAGCCCGGTGCAAATCAGCAACACCAAAGCCAGTGCAATCTCGGTGACAACCAGAGTGTTCCGCGTGCGATGGCGCGACCTCGTCGCCGTACTGCGTCCGCCTTCCTGCATGCGCTCCGTCACGCTGGTCCGCACCGCGCGATGCGCAGGAATCAGGCCGAACCCGATCCCGGTCAATACGCACGTTCCAAACGTAAACAGCAAAACACGCGAATCCAAAATCACCCCGGTTTCCCGTGGAAACCAGGCCGGAGCCCACAGATCGAAAATCTTTACGCCCAGATACGAAAACACCAATCCCACCAATCCTCCGGTCAGCGAAAGCAAAACGCTTTCCGTCAGCAATTGGCGGATCAAACTTCCACGACTGGCCCCCAGCGCGACTCGGATTCCGACTTCTTTTCGCCGTCCATCGCCGCGCACGAGCAGCAGGTTGGCCACGTTCGCGCATGCAATCAGTAAAACCAACCCCACAACTCCAAACAGGGTGTAGTAGATCTGCCCCCAGTTGCCAAAGAGCCGCTTCTGCAACGGGTCTACGCGCACTCCCAGGCCTTTGTATGTCTCCGGGAAGACCTCTGCCAGGTGTCGCTGTCTCACCTCCATCGCGGCCTGGGCTTGCTCCAGGGAAACCCCGCGTTTCAGCTTTCCGACAGCGTCTTCCCATCGCACGTCTCCAACTCCGGAATCCACGGTGTCCGGCAGTCCGTGCACTACGAACACGTCGGGCGTTCCCGTGCCGAACAGGTCAAAGCCGGGTTGCAACACCGCCACTACCGGTCCGGATCCTGTATCTACAAAAATCGTCTGCCCAAGCACCTTCGGATCGCCACCGAAATGCCGCTTCCAGAATTCGTAACTGATCAGAACTCCTGGGGAACCGCGCTGCTCGCTCGCGTCATCATCCGGAATCGTTCCCATGAACGACTTGATTCCGAGCATTGTGAGAAGCCGCCACGTCAGGTGCTGCACCGCAACCCGCTCGCCGAATCCCGCCCCCGACATCGCGACGATATCCGGGTGAGAAACGAACTCCAGCCGTTCGAAGACCCGATTGTCCGCCCGCCAGTTCGCCACGTCGCTACCCGACACCAGTCCGAAGTTCCCGCCCTTTGGAAAAACATTCGAGACGGCGACCAGCCGGTCCGCGTCCGCGTACGGAAGCGGGCGCAGAAGAACTCCATCCATGACGCTGAAAACCCCCGTGGTAGCGCCGATCCCGAGCGCCAGCGTGAGAACCGCAGTGAGCGTGAAAGCGGGAGTATTGCGCAGTCCGCGCGCGGCGTAACGAAGATCCTGGGCGAAGGCTCCACTCGCGTCCGTCATCAGGTGGCCTCATCGATTCACAATGACGATTCGTCAAACGCAGTCAGTCTACTCCGGGTGCCGACAGCCCCAGGGTGTATGCAGGTTTTCCCCTATATCCAAAGCTGTCAGGGATTTGTAACCCTATGAAAACTGCTGTCACTTCATTTGTGCAGGGGAACAGTGACCTTTGATCAGGAAATCCGGAAACTTTGCGACCAGATCCTCGCCTGCACCTCGGAGCGTGAAGCGGTAAAGCTAACGTGCCGCCTCAAGGCGCTCCTTCATGGCCATATCGAAGAACTGCGCAACAATCTGATTACGCTTCCCGCCGTCGGCCCTGTTTCTGTTGACGCCCAGAAAGCGTCATAGCTTTCGACTACGCGATGCGCATCGCCGTCCGCGCGTGTCAGGTGGTTCTGCGAGCTGGGTTACCGGGGAGGCCTGAGGGCGAAGTGATGCGCGGGGGCCTGCAGTTTCACGTCAAGGCTCGCGTTAGGTTTGACCGCGAGCGTGTTCCCGCAGTCGTCCACAAAACAGTTCTCGATCCGAATCTCGCTGTACAGCGGATCGGCGTCCGTCAGGTGAAGTTCTACTTTCTCGATCTCGCTGGGCGTTAGCGGCTTGATCGTGTGCCCGGCGGTTGCGCGTAATATTTTTTGTCCCGCTCCTGCCGGCGCCAGTTTGCTTTCTGGAAACCTGCTCTTCTTGGCGGACATCAGCGCCGTCACCTCGCGCATCAGTTCTTCAAACTTCCGGTAATTTTTTTCGTTCTGAATTTGCGCGCAGAGTTCGTTCATGCGACTGCATTCTTGTGGCGTCATTTGTACTTTCCCCAGGGGCGGAGA
>JASLEQ010000049.1 GCA_030151135.1 Candidatus Sulfotelmatobacter sp.
CTCGCCTTCGTCGTCGACGTTGAGCGACCCACGGCGCCAGGGCATGGTGCCGTTGTCGACGACCGTGCACTGCTCGCTGGCGACGCGCTTTCCGATGAGGCCTGCGAAGGCGGACGTCTTCTTGCGATTGAAGTCGGCTTCGAGTCCGTGGCCAACGGCTTCGTGCAGAAGAACGCCGGGCCACCCGGGGCCGAGGACCACTTCCATTTCTCCGGCAGGAGCTTCGCGGGCGTCGAGTTGCAAGAGAGCCTGGCGGGCGGATTCTTTCGCGAAATACTCCGGAGTTTTTTCACCGAAAAAGAAGTCGAGGGCAACGCGGCCTCCGCCACCGGAGGTGCCGCGAGCAGAGTTGGTTTCGGTCTTGGCGATGCAGCCCACGTTCATGCGGGCGAGCGGCTGGGAATCTTCGGCGAAGGTGCCATCGGAGGCGACGACGAGGATGTTGCGGAGCTCGTCGGCGTAGCTGGCGCGGACTTCTTTAATGCGAGGATCATAGCCGCGCGCCGTTTTGTCGGCACGCATGAGCAGCTCAACCTTGGCGCTGATCTCGGCGTCGACACTCGGCAGAGTGACCGGGTAAAGGCTGCGCGCCTGCGATTTCTGAAATCCCTGCACGGTGGACTTCGCCGGGGCGCTGGCAATCAGGGCGGCGGTGCGGGCGGCGTGCAGAATGCGGCTGGAAGAAAGATCGTCGGTATAGGCGTACCCGGTACGCTCGCCACTCACGACGCGAACGCCGCATCCGACGGAAATTCCTTGGCTCGCCGATTTGATCATGGATTCGTCCATGGAGAGCGAGGTCGAGGAAAGGTACTCGAAATAGAGATCCGCGTAGTCGCCGCCAGCCGAGAGCGCGGCTGCTAAATAGCGCTCGAGATCATGCTCGGTGAGGCCGTAATGTTCGAAAAAGAAGCGGGCTTTATCGGTATATTTATCCACGTTGTTTAGATGCCGGCGAGTAGAGCGGGGACTCGAAGGCCCTCTGGAATGCCATTATCCCACAGGTAATTGGGGAGCATTATCTGCGCTGGTGTCTACTTGAATAAAACGGCCGAGCCTGTTGCGAGCGTCTGCAATTTTCAAGCAAGGACCCGAGATGCGAGGACCGACGTGGGCTGGAAAGACTTCGGTTTCGGTCTTGCCGTTCGCCGGATCAGACGGATCGTAGTTCCGTCTTAGAGTGTTGTGGACTTCTCCGCGATGAGCTTGCGGATTTTCTCGACGAAGTCGGTGGTTAGCATGTCTTCGGTTTTTTCCTTGCCGCGCGTACGGACATTGACCTTTGCGGCTTCAGACTCCTTGTCGCCGACTACGAGCAGGAACGGCACTTTCTGCATGGCGTGTTCGCGAATTTTGGCGTTCATCTTTTCGTTGCGGGCGTCGACTTCTACGCGGACGCCAATTGCTTTCAGTTGTGCGGCGACTTTGTTCGCGTAATCGCTATGGCGCTCGGCAATGGGGATCATGACCGCTTGCACTGGAGAGAGCCATACCGGAAACGCGCCGGCGTAGTGCTCGATCAGGACACCGAAGAAACGTTCGATGGAACCGTAGAGAGCGCGGTGCACCATGACTGGCTGCTTGCGGGTGCCATCTTCGGCGACGTACTCCAACTCGAAGCGCTGCGGGAGATTGAAGTCGAACTGGATCGTCGAGAGCTGCCAGAGACGGCCGATCGCGTCCACCAGCTTGATGTCGATTTTCGGCCCGTAGAACGCGGCTTCGCCCGGGATCGTCTTGTAATTGATGTTGTGGGCCTTCAAGACTTTTTCAAGCGATTGCTGGGCGTGGATCCATTGCTCCTCGCTGCCGACGAAATTTTTCTTGTCGTCCGGATTCCAGGTAGAGAGCTCGGTCTCGAACTTGTCGAATCCGAAATGCTTCAGGACGTCGAAGGCGAACTCGAGGCATCCGGCGATCTCGCCTTCAATCTGGTCTGGAGTGCAGAAGATGTGCGAGTCGTCCTGAGTAAATCCACGGACGCGCAAGAGGCCGTGCATCACGCCGGAACGCTCGTAGCGATAGACCGTTCCCAGTTCGCCGAGCCGCACGGGCAGATCGCGATAGGACTTCAGCGAGTCGCGATAAATGAGGATATGGCCGGGGCAGTTCATGGGCTTGAGGCGGTATTCGGCGTCGTCAAGTTCCATGGCGTCGAACATGTTTTGCGAGTAGTAGCCCTCATGGCCAGAGGTGAAAAACAGCTGGCGGCGCGCGACGTGCGGCGTGACGACGAGTGAGTAGCCGCGCTTGATGTACTGCTCGCGCATCCAGTCTTCCATCTCTTTGCGGATGATGCCGCCTTTGGGATGCCAGAAGATGAGGCCGGGCCCGGCGAGTTCCTGTATGGAGAAGAGATCAAGTTGCTTGCCCAGCACGCGGTGATCGCGCTTCTTTGCCTCTTCGACCTGATTCAGATGGGCCTCGAGATCCTTTTTCGAGAAGAAAGACGTCCCATAGATGCGCTGCAGCTGCGGATTTTTTTCGTCGCCCAACCAGTAGGCGCCGGCAATGTTCAGAAGTTTGAAAGCCTTGATCTTTCCGGTGGACGGGATGTGCGGGCCGCGGCAGAAATCGGTGAACTTGCCGGTTCGGTAGATCGAGATTTTTTCGTCGGGCTTGGTGAACTGCTCGACAAAATGGCATTTCATGAAGTCGCCATCTTTTTTGAACTCGGCAAGTCCCTGGTCGCGTGGAACGAATTCGCGCGCGTAGGGAATGTTCTGCTGCACGAGCTCCTGCATTTTCTTTTCGATCTTCTCCAGATCTTCCGGGGTAAACGGGGTGGGCCGGTAGAAGTCGTAGAAGAAACCGGCTTCGGTGGCGGGGCCATGGCCGAGCTTGGTCTCAGGAAAAAGTTCCAGAACGGCGGCGGCGAGCAGATGGGCGGAGGAATGCCGATAAACTTCGAGCGCCTCGGGATCCTTGTCGGTCAAAAGCCGGAGATCGGTGTCTTTTTCGAGCGGCCGGGCGAGATCGATCAAGTCGCCGTTCGTTTTCGCGACGAGCGCGGCGTCGGCGAGACGCGGGCTAATGGATTTCGCAATGTCGAGCGCGGTCGTGCCTTTTGGAACTTCCTTGTCGCTTCCGTCGGGAAGCTTTACATGAATGCTATCTGCCATGATTTGGGACCTGGGGGAATTACAACCGTTCTGAGCCAAGTTTCAGTGTAAAGAAGGCGATACCGAGGGTCAAACAAAGGCAGGGGTAGGAAAGCGGGGATACCGGGTGTACGGCTGCAGGAGAATACTGAGCCGACTACACGATTTCGGGGTGGGGTCTGGCCGGCGGATACTACAGTTCCAAGTCCAGTAAGGTTAGTACCCTCGAGGCGTACGCAATCCTCTGGATTCTGCGAAGGGGCGAATGCCGTTAACCTGCGAATCGTAGTTGAACGACTCGTTGAAACGGAGGGCCAGATCCATGCTCTGGACAATCGCAGTATTGCTTCTGATCCTTTGGTTGTTGGGAATGATCAGCTCCTACACGCTGGGAGGGTTCATCCATATTCTGCTTGTGCTCGCGATTATTGTTGTACTGATTCGCGTGATCCAGGGCAGAAGTCCGGTGGCCTGACGTTGCATCGAGTCAAGCCTAAATATCCGCTCACAAATGATCCGCTCAGATGAATTCAAACAACGGAGGAAATCATGAACGATGATCGTGTGAAGGGAAAAGCCAAAGACATCGCCGGCCGGGTAGAGCGTCAAGTCGGCGAGTGGACCGGAGACACGGAAGCCCAAGTGAAGGGCGCTGCCAAACAGGCAGAAGGCAAAGTTCAGAACGCCTTCGGCAAAGCCAAAGACGCAGTGAACAAGAATACGGACGAAGACGCCAAAGTGAATCGCGGTGACAATGCCGACGTCGAAGAGGAAGAATCGATCCGCAATCGACGGGCAAGCTGATTTCTTGCAAGCGTGCAGAAAAGGGGAGGGCTAACCGGCCCTCCCGTTTCCTTTTTATAGCGTTGGAGGATTACATCTGGACATCTTTGATGTGGGAAGCGATGTACCACTTGTTACCGAACGCGTCTTTGACGCCGGCGTTACGATCGCCATAGGGCTGGTCGGTAGGCTCCTGGAATGAAGTTGCCCCCGCAGCGAGCGCCCGCCGGTAGGCCAATTCCATATCCGGCACATAGAGATAGAACATTGCGGGCAAGGGCTCATACTTGCCGTGTGCTTCGCCCATTTCGAGGACCGAGTCGCCGATCTTGATCACCGCGTGATTGATGACGCCATCGGGCGAGGCGTACTTTGCGACTTCCTGGGCCCCGAAGGCACGCTTGAGGAAATTGATCAGGGGTTCGGCGCGCCGCGGATGCAGGTAGGGATTCACGTTGAACAGGCCCTTCGGCTTATAGCTTCCGCCCTTGGCGGTCGCGATATACCAATAGTTGTTGGCCTTATCGCGCAGGGTGCTGGAACGCTCTCCGTACTCCTGGTCGCGAGGCTCATCCATGAGGGTTGCGCCGGCGGCGACGGCGCGCTTGGTCACGGCGTCCACGTCTTCCACATAGACGTGCAATGCATTCGGCTGCAGGCGATCATCGGGGAAGTTTTTGCCAGGCAGGCCGCCACCCAGCATAAGGCGGGTGTCGCCCATCTGCACCTCGGCATGGACCCCGGTGGGCATAACCGCCCGTTCCATTTCCTTCGCATCGAAGGCCTGCTTAATGAAATCCAGCAGAGCGAGGCCGTCGGCGGCAACGAGGTAAGGCGTCACCATGCGGAAGCCGCGCGGCACCGGGCTGACCTTTGGAGCTTTCTCGGGCGTTTCTCCGCCTTCAGGTCCGTGGTGCAGTTCACGCCCACGGCGCTGCATTTCTTCGGCCGACAGTTGCTCTTTGACGGTGTAGATGCCCCACGAATAGCCGAAGGGATCCTGGAGCATGGCATCGCGATGTCCGTAGAACTGGTCTTTGGGCTCGCGGATCAGCTTCATTCCGGCGGCGACGGCATGTTCGGTGAATGAATCGACGTCGGGGACCTCGACGGAGATCGAGATGGGGGAGTTGCCCAGCGTTTCGGCGCTGAAGCGCCCGCCGTCGGGCCACTCGCCGGTGATATCGATGGGCGAGTCGCCGATCATCAGTTCGGCGTGTGGAATATCGTCTCCAACCTGGAAACGGAATGTCTCTTTGGCTCCCAAGGCCAGTTTGTAGAACTCGATGGCTTTGGCGGGATTCTGGAATGCAATTCTGGGAGCAGCAGTGATGCGCGCGGCTGCGACGGGTTCGGCGACGGTAGACATAGGTTTGTTGCCTCCTATTTCGGATTTCAATCGTGCCTTGAAACTCGCACTCGGCAGATTGCGCAAGTCCGCCGCGATGCGTACAAGAGGCTCGATATCATTTCCGGCCTTGGTCACCCGCCCATCGTTCTGGGCCAGCATGTTTTCGAGAGCCTGATTGAGCTGCTCGAATTTCTTCTCACCGCCTGTTGGATTGAGAGAGCGCTTAGGCACGGGCACCCTCCATGCGCGCCTTCAAGGTGCTCAAGGCGCGAAACTGTAACTGCTTCACAGCTCCCTCGGTCTTGCGAATTGCGCTTGCGACTTCCTTGATGCTTTTTTGTTCGACAAATCGAAGAACCACAACCCGTTTTTGCTCGGACGGCAAGTCTTCGACCAGGCGAAACAAGGTGGCGCGGCGTTCGACTTCTTCGATTTCCGCCGGACTCACCTGGGCCGATTCCATTGCGGACTCATCCTGCGTTTCACGGCCGGAGCGATGCCAGCGATCGGAGATCAGGTTCGCGGCGATGCGGAAGAGCCAGGCTGCGAATGGAATCCCGCGCCATTCAAACCGTTTTATATTCGCCAGCGCCTGATGAAAGACTTCCGCCGTAAGATCCTCGGCCTCGGCCCGCTCGGGCACACGTTTTACGCAGTACGCGTAGACGCGCTCGAAGTGGAGCTCATAGAGATCGCCAAAGCGGGCGGGATCCTGCTGGGCAGCCTCGACCAGAAGCCGCTCGTCCGCTTCTTTCTTCAGCACCTTCAACGAATTCTCCGCGGGTCTTGCCTTTCACTATCTTAAACGGGAGAGAGCTCCAGAAGGTTACGGCGAAATCGATGATCTTTGGAAGCGGCTGCCAGCAGTTTTATATGCATCAAACTGCGGCGCAGAAGGATCAAAAGTGTAAAAAGGAGCAACTATGGAAGCTGTCACCGGAGTATTTACCAGCCGTACCGCAGCCGAGCAGGCACTGCAGCGCGTGCACCAGGCCGGCATCCCTGTGGAGAAGAGCACCCTATTAACGCCGGGCAGCGCGGACAAAATCGCCCAGGAGACCGAATCCATCCCCACGGACTCGACCGAGCAGCCGGGGATGGGGAACGCGATGGGGGCGTTGCTGGGCGGCGGAATCGGCCTTACGGGAGGAGCGATCTTGATGGCTCTTGTGCCCGGCGTGGGACCGGTGACGGCCCTTGGACTACTCGGGACCGCGGTGCTGGGTGCAGCCGGCGCAACCGTCGGGGCGGCGGCCGGGGGCAAAGCTGAGATGGCAAGTTATGAGGGCTTGCCGGAGGACGAGATCTTTGTCTACGAAGATGCCCTGAGAAATGGGCGCAGCGTGGTGATCGCGCTGGCGGACGATGAACCGTCCGCCGCACTGGTCCGCGACGTTCTGAGCCGCGAAGGCGCGGAGGCGGTCGACGCCGCCCGCGACCAGTGGTGGATTGGATTGCGGGAAAAAGAGGCAACGGGCTATACGACACCGGGGCGAAACTTTTCGGAAGATGAGCAGTTTTTCCGAATGGGATTTCAATCTGCGATGCACGCTCGTACGCGCTGCCTGGAATTCGATCAGGTATCTGCCGAGATGGACGCCGCCTTGGCCGATGTGAAACGCAAGTTTCCGAGCGCCGACGTCGAGGAGCCGTTTCTTCGGGGCTATCGCCGCGGACGGGAACATTACCAGCAGCTGTGTGAGCAGGATTCCCGGGCGGCGTAAGAATCAGGGCCGGTAATAGAGTTCTTCGAGACTTTTCTGGACCTTCCCGGAAAGTGTGGACATATCGCGCAGAGTTAGACCGGCCGTCGAGATGGGTTCGCCAACTCGCATTTCGAGCGGCCGGGATTTGATGTGGAACGTGTCCATGGGAAGCAGTTCGTACGTTCCTACGAGGGCAACGGGGACGATATCGACCTGCGCTTTGATGGCAAGGAAGAATGCTCCCGGCAGGAACGGTTTGATCTCGCCGTCTGGCGTGCGGCCGCCCTCCGGGAAAATGACGAGCGGCATGCCACTGCTCAAGCTTTTCAATCCTGCCCGGATGCTGCTGATCGAGCGCGACGGGTTCTGCTGATCAATACAGATCTGGCCCGAGCGCCTCAGTTGCCAGCCAACGACCGGGTAAGCCAGCAATTCCTTTTTGAATGCGATCCGGAACTGGAATGGCAAATTGACGTAGAGCACCGGGATGTCGAGCGCCGACGCGTGATTGACGGCGTATACGTGCGGTTTCGTGGTGTCGATCTTATCGAGCCCGGTGACCTTCACGGGCGACAGGATCGTCTTCATAATCAACCAGGACCAAGCGCTGGAAAACCAATGCAGCCGCCTTCCGCTGCGGTCAAACATCCCGCCGGGCACAGCCAGTATTCCCATGAAGAGCGTGTAGAACCAGATGAGTGGGTCGAAGATGAGATAAGAGCGCAAGCGGCTGGGCCAGCCATACTTCCGGCCCGGAATCGCATGAGGGCTGGACCGGACGAGTGACATGGTTTCGCCCTCCGCTTGCCCGCGATCGACCTGCTCGACTGATGAATTCACATCCGGCATGCTACGCTCCACAGACTTGTTTGAACCCTACGCTCGAACGGCAAGCAACCGCATCGCTTCTCCGACCAGATAAATCGAACCCGTTACAACCATAACTCCCCGAAGGCCTGCGGCGGCGCGCCCTCCATCCAAAGCTTGGGTTACATCGCTTACCCTTTCGATCTCGGCGCCAGTACGAGCGGCGGCCTTCTGGATCTCGTCGGGAGACGCTGACCTGGGATTCTCGGGCCGCGTGGCAATTACCTTTTCTGCGAGCGGAAACAGAATCTCAGACATTTCAGAGATTGCCTTGTCGCGCATCGCTCCGAAAACAAAAATCAGCGGACGGTCCTCGTACCGCTCTGAAAGGGCGGAGCGCAAGGCCCACGCTCCGGCGGGATTATGGGCGACGTCGAGCACAATCTCGGGCCAGCCGGGTTTCCGGGGAATCACCTGGAACCTTCCGGGCCATTGGGTCTCGCGAATTCCGCGTTCGATCGACTGGGCGCTGATTCCCGGCAATCCTTTCTTGCTGAGTTCCTCGGCTGCGGCAATTGCCAGCGCGAGATTTCTTAATTGATGTCGCCCGACCAGCGGAGACTCAACAGAAATCTGCTGTCCCATGACTTGCAGCGGGTATCGATGAAGAGCCGGGCGGGCGTCCTCGGTGCTCGAGACTCGATACTCTGGGCTCGCAGGCGAAACGGGCGGCACATATTGCACCGCACTGACGCCGACAGCGTCACGCTCGAGAATGGTATTTCCGATGACATCATTCGCTGCGGGTTGCTGAGGCAGGGTTACAACGATGCCGCCCGCACGGATGATCCCAGCTTTCTCACGTGCGATCTCGGCGACCGTATCGCCCAGGAATTTCTGATGGTCGAGCGAGATGTCAGTAATGACGCTGACCAGCGGCTCGACCACGTTGGTTGCGTCGAGGCGGCCGCCCATTCCGACTTCGAGGACTGCAATGTCGACGCGCTGGGCCGCGAAGTAGCAGAAAGCGATGGCGGTCATCATCTCGAAGAAACTGGGATGCCAGGGCAGGGCGCCGTCGCTTACCAGTTGCTCTGCGGCGCGATCGACGTCGCTGTGGAGCCGCGCGAAATCGTCGTCGGTGATTTCATTGCCGTTGATGCGGATTCTTTCATTGATGCGGACGAGGTGTGGCGAGGTGTACAGCGCAGTTTTCAACCCTGAAGCTCGCAAGATCGAGGCCAGGGTGGCTGCGGTCGAACCCTTGCCGTTGGTGCCGGCGATCAAAACGCTGGGAAACGATCTCTCCGGATGACCGAGCGCCTCCAGCAGCACCCGCATGTGCGCCAAGTCGAACTTGTGCGATGGCGTCTGGGCCAGCTCGTGCCCGAGCGCAAACATGCTCGCTACTGCGGTTTCGTAGGACATGGGGAAGCTGCTGGATTCTCGCTACTGGCTCCTAGCTTATCAATACCTCGTTGTTCTCTTCGAATGGATGGCAGATATCTGCACCAGCACCAGCTGGAAAAAAATGCGTGATGGATGGGATTCAAGCTAAAAGCTAGAGGCTAGCGGCTAGAAGCTTTTTCAGGCTGCCATGAAATCCAGCGCCCGCCCGATATAGGGCTTCAGCTGCTTGCGGGGCACCACGGCGTCGAGCATCCCGTGCTGCAGCAGGAACTCGCTGCGCTGGAATCCTGCCGGAAGCTTTTGGCGGATGGTCTGCTCAATGACGCGAGGTCCTGCAAAGCCGATCAGCGCCCCCGGTTCGGCAATGTTCAGGTCCCCCAACATGGCGAACGATGCGGTGACGCCTCCGGTGGTGGGATCAGTCATGACGGAGACATACGGCACGCGGGCATCGTCCATGCGGGCCAGGGCGGCCGAGATCTTCGCCAGCTGCATCAGGCTGATGGCACCCTCCATCATGCGTGCGCCGCCCGAAGCGGAAATC
>JASLEQ010000102.1 GCA_030151135.1 Candidatus Sulfotelmatobacter sp.
TCGCACCGAAACCGTGCCGCTCACCGGCGCATAGATATTCGTATAGCCGAGGCGCACTTGTGCCTGATTCTTCTGCGCGATGGCATTCTTCAAATCCGCTTCCGTTTCGGCTACCGTGCTCTTGGCCGCACTGGCCTGATAGGTACGCGCTGTCGCTGCTTTCAGATCGGCCTCAGCGGCGCTGACCATATCTTTTTGGGCCTGCACCGTTGCCTGCGCTGCCCGCAGGTTTGTCTCGGCCTGCACGCGTTCCTGATCAGAAGCAATGCCAGCCTTCGCCAACTCGATGGTGCGGCGGCTGTCGCTCTCCGTCCGGTCCAACGTCGCCTGAGCCTGAAGCAGCTGTGCCTTGGCGGACGAGAGCTTGGCCTCCGCATTCGCTACATCGCTGGTGGTCGAACCCGAAGTGGAGCGTTCGGTGTGCTGCGTCTCTTCCACTCGTTGTCGCAGACTTGCGATCGTCGCAGTGGCGGCGGCCTCTTGTGCCTGCAGTTCAGCAGGATCCAGAACGGCAATCAGGTCGCCTGCCTTCACGGGAGTTCCTTCATCCACCAGCAGTTTCTGAATGCGGCCTTCCACCTGCGCGCTGACAATCACCTGGTTCGCGTCCACCGTTCCGATCAGCACAAGGTCACGCGAGTGATCCGCCGAAAAGTAGTAGTAGGTCGCGGCAATCACAAAGATGACGCCAAGAAGAATGAAAAATCGATTGCGGGCACTCATAGGCGTGCTCCTTGCTTAGGTTGCTTCTGTGATTCGAAGAGCGCTGCGGAAACGAAGTCGAGCACCGCGGCGCGGCGTTCGGCGACCCGGTGGGGCGAGAGCGGATTGAATCCCACTATGCGCTGCATCATCGGTGCGCTGCTGAAATAAAAAACAATCATGGCGACAATGGATGGAACAAAGTGCTCGGGCTTGACTGGACGAAAATCGCCTCGCGCGATGCCTTCCTGCAGCACTTGGTTCACCCGCATGAAGATGGGCTGGATGTACGTTTTCACCATCTTCTCGAAGTGATCAGATTTGCCTTCCCGGGCGCGCATCATCTCCCGCTGCATGAGGCGCGGATAGAGCTGGTTCGACGCGATAAAGTCGAAATACGCACCGACATAGGCGAGCATCTTTTCCCTCGGCGGAAAATCGCTGTCTAACACCTCAAACACCGTGCTCTTCAGTCCGGAAAATGCGTTATCGAGGACCGCGGCATAAAGTGTTTCCTTGTCCTTGAAGTAGTAGTAAATCAGCGCTTTGTTGACGCGGGCTTCGCGGGCGATTGCGTCCGTTCGCGCCCCGGCGATCCCATGTTCCGCGAACTCGCGGGTCGCGGCTTGCAAGATAGCGGCGCGGCTCTCCTCCGGCTGTCCACGGGTGCCCATGTGACCGTGCCAGTCGCGACGACGATGCTGGAATAAGCGAGCCATTTATTAATTAACCAGTTAGTTAGATGATAAGGCGACGAGCTGGCAAATGCAAGCTTCAAATACATTGCAATTGACTAGTCACATTAACGATCGGCGAATTGCAGGCAGGCGTCGAACTGACTCGGCACCAGAACCCCGTCAAGGCAATCGAGATTGACAGCTGGCTTGCGCTCGTGGAAGCGTCCTCTGCAGTGTTGCCCATGGATTCCGCGTGCTTTCGTGAGTGGGCACGACTTAAATCTGGAAAATCTACTGAGTTGATGGAAGACGCGATGATCGTGGCCACAGCAAGGGTTCACGATCTCGAGATCGCAACCCGCAATCAACGGGATTTCCTGCGCCTCGGCATTTCAACATTCAATCCCTTCGCTTTCGAGGGTTGAGTCTTCTTCGCCCATCCCATGACGAAAACAGCCCAATGACCGAAGGGACCCGGGCTATTTTCTATTGCTTCATGACCGCTCGAGAGTTTTTTCCTGCAGCTAAAAACAATCTGTGGATCAGGCCGAACTTTGTCACCGAGCTCGTGTGCCCACGATCAAATCTGTAGGAAGCAAACATCGTTGACCGAGGTGGATATGAAGACGGTTTTATCGATCTGTGTAATGACCCTGCTGGCGGCAGGTGTATTCGCGCAGAAAAGTGCAACGAGTAACCCCAGTGCAGAGGGCGAACTCCGTACAGTTGAGGGTTGTCTCTCAAAAGTAGGCAAGACCTTTGTGATAAGCGGCGGTGGCCCGGGTCCGAAGCAATACCGCATCATCGGTGGTGATACATCGAACTTGGAAGGGAAGCTTGGAGACACGGTCAAGATTGTAGGGCTAGTCGGCGAGAGCGGCCCTCTCGAGAGCGTGGCACCGCCATACAACGAAGGATCGACCACAGGCGTGGGTTACAGCACGATCGTGGCGCAAAAAGCGGAGAAGATTTACAGCAATTGTAGCGAGCCTGGTAAGGCATGGCCCGGAGACCATAAATGACTTGAGCGGGCCGAGTCCCGCTCATTTTATTTTAGCGTTACCAGTTTCTCTACCAGTTCCGAATAGTCCTTCTTCTCGATTCCGTGAACCTGTTTGTTGTACTCGTCAACTTTTGACGAGTAGTTCATCGAGCAGAACTTCGGACCGCACATCGAGCAAAACGCGGCTTCCTTGTAGTGTTCCTCGGGAAGGGTCTCGTCGTGCATCGACCGCGCGGTCTCCGGGTCGAGCGAAAGCGCAAACTGTTTTTCCCAATCGAACTTGTAGCGCGCATAGCTGAGAGCGTCGTCGCGGTCGCGCGCGCCCGGACGTCCGCGTGCAATATCCGCAGCGTGCGCGGAGATCTTGTATGCGATGATGCCGTCCTTCACATCCTTTTCGTTCGGAAGGCCCAGATGTTCTTTCGGAGTAACGTAGCACAGCATTGCCGCTCCGTACCATCCAATCATTGCCGCGCCAATGGCTGACGTGATGTGGTCATATCCGGGAGCAATGTCGGTAACTAACGGGCCCAAGGTATAGAACGGAGCTTCATAGCAGAGTTCGATCTCTTTCTCGACTTGCTCCTTGATCTTGTCCATGGAGACGTGCCCCGGGCCTTCGATCATGACCTGCACGTCCTCTTGCCACGCTCGCTTGGTAAGTTCGCCCAACGTCTTTAATTCAGCAAACTGCGCCTCATCGCTTGCGTCCGCGACGCAGCCAGGACGCAGTCCATCTCCCAACGAAAAGCTGACATCGTATTTCTTGAAAATCTTCACGATGTCATCGAAACGCTCATACAGAAAATTTTGCTTATGGTTGTAGGCCATCCACTGGGCAAGAATCGCGCCGCCGCGGCTCACGATGCCTGTAATACGTTTCGAGACCAGCGGCAAGTACTGAATTAGCACGCCGGCGTGAATCGTCATGTAGTCCACGCCTTGCGCCGCCTGCTCTTCAATCACTTCAAGCATCACGTCAGCGTTCAGATCTTCCACGCGCTTGACCCGCGCAATGGCCTCGTAAATCGGGACAGTCCCGATGGGAACGGGAGAATGCCGGAGAATCGCCTCGCGAATCTCGTGAATGTTGCCGCCGGTCGAGAGATCCATAACCGTATCCGCGCCGTAATGAACGGCGGTATGCAGCTTTTTCAGTTCTTCGTTGATCTCGGAAGTGACGGCTGAGTTCCCAATATTTGCGTTGATCTTGCAGAGACTCGCCACACCTATCGCCATCGGTTCGAGCTCCGGGTGATTGATGTTGGCCGGGATGATCATCCGCCCTCGCGCTACTTCGTCGCGCACAAGTTCCGGTGTAATCTTTTCCTTATTCGCGATAAAGGACATTTCCTCGGTGATCACGCCCTGGCGCGCGTAATGCATCTGCGAGAAGTTGCCGTCGGTGTTCTCACCCTTGCGCCGGGAAATCCACTCTCCGCGCGGTTTAGGGACTACGTAGCCATTGCCGTTCGTGCCATTGGAGGAAGTCATGCAAACCCCAGCTTTCCAAGAATCTATAAACCCCGATTATAAACGCCTCGCGCAGCTTCCATGGTTGCCGATGCGCAAATCATAGGCTTACAATCTCCTCCGTCTTCAAGGAGCCTCCACTTCATGCGCCTTTTCCGTGTCGCTGCCTTCGTATTGCTGTTCTCTGCTTTTAGCTTCTCGCAATCCTCAATGAAGCCGGCCCCCGGCTTCAACCTGGATACCATCGATAAAAGCATCGATCCCTGTGTCGACTTCTACGAGTACGCCTGCGGAAATTGGATTAAGACCGCCGAAATCCCTCCCGATCAGTCGCAGTGGGTCAGCTTCGTCGAACTCCATGAGCGCAATATGAACGTTATGCGAGGGATTCTGGAGAAGGCCTCCACTGGCGGAGCAAGCCGCAACGCCATCGACCAGAAGATTGGCGACATGTACGGCTCCTGCATGGACGAGAAGACGGTAAATAGCCAGGGACTCGCTGCTCTGAAGCCGGAACTGGACCGCATCGACGCTGTGAAAGACAAGCAGTCGCTGATCGACGAGATCGCCCGCATCCACATGATCGGCGCGAATCCCCTGTTCGCGTTTTACTCCGAATCGGACCTGCACAATGCCGATCAAGTGATCGCCTACATTGACCAGGGGGGACTGAGCGCGCCCGACCGCGACTACTACCTCAAAGATGACGACAAAACCAAAGCCGTGCGCCAGCACCTTGTCGATTACATGACTGAGGTGTTCACTCTTGCATCGAAAGATGGGGCCCAGGTAGGTTCGCCGGCGCAAGAATCGGACACGGTTCTACGCATAGAGACGGCACTCGCTAAGGCCGAGATGGATCGTACTTCGCGTCGCGATCCCAAGAACCGTGATCACAAGATGTCTCGTGACGAAGCCGTCTCGTTGGCTTCGAATTTTCATCTCGATCGCTATTTCCATGACGTGAACGCTCCCAACTTCTCGCAGTTGAACGTTACCAATCCTGATTTCTTCAAACAGATCAACGCCGTCCTCGATTCCGAGTCATTGGACGCTCTCAAGACGTATGTGAAGTGGCACCTGCTGAGTGCATCGGCGCAATGGCTGTCGCAGCCTTACGTCGATGCAAATTTCAAATGGCAGCAGGCTCTCACAGGACAAAAGGAAATTCAGGCGCGTTGGAAGCGTTGCACTAATCTGGTCGATCGCGAACTCGGCGAGGCCTTGGGGCAGAGATATGTTGACGTCGCATTTCCGCCCGAAAGCAAGGCGCGCATGCTGAAGATGGTGCACGAATTGGAGAAGTCATTGGGCGAAGATATCCAGGATCTCTCCTGGATGGGCGCGGCAACCAAGAAGCAGGCTGCGATCAAGCTGGCCGCCATCACCAATAAAATCGGGTATCCCGATGTATGGCGCGATTACAGTTCCGTCGTCATTAAGCCGGACGACCTGCTCGGCAACGTGGAGCGCGCCAACGAATTCGAATCGAAACGCGACATCAACAAGATAGACAAGCCGCTCGATCGCAAAGAGTGGGGCATGACTCCGCCCACTGTAAACGCGTACTACAACCCGTCAGTCAACGAAATTGTTTTTCCGGCTGGCATTCTGCAGCCTCCGTTCTTCGATCCCAAGATGGATGATGCCGTGAACTTCGGCGGGATCGGCCTCGTCATTGGACACGAACTCACGCACGGATTCGATGATCAGGGTCGCAAGTACGATCCGCAGGGCAACCTGCATGATTGGTGGACCAAGGAAGATGGCGAAGAATTTGAAAAACGCGCGGCTTGTGTTGCCAATGAGTACTCGAACTTTGTCGCCGTCGACGATTTGAAACTGAACGGAAAACTCACGCTGGGTGAAAATACCGCGGACAACGGTGGCGCACGCGTCTCGCTGATGGCTCTCGAGCATGTGATTGCCGAGGATAAGTCCGGCAAAGAGTCGCAGAAGATTGACGGCTACACGCCCCAGCAGCGCTTCTTCCTCGGGTTTGGACGCGTGTGGTGCGAGAAGCGGCGTCCGGAAGTCGCTCGGATGCGCGTGCTGGTTGATCCGCACTCACCGGGGAAATGGCGCGTTGATGGCGTCGTGCAGAATATGCCCGAGTTCGAGAAAGCATGGAGTTGCAAAGCGGGTCAGCCCATGGTCTCAGAAAACGCTTGCCACGTCTGGTGAAGCACGTAGCGACTGCGCTTCAAGACTGCGGCTGGAGGATGACGTCAGCTCCGATTGAATTGGCAACGTCGATGGCGTGCATGATCTGCTCAAACGGAAGCATGCCTTCGGCCTTGATCACAGCCTTACGATCGATTTGATTGCCAAGAATCGTGGTCAGCGTGTTTTGCAACGATGACCACGCAACTGGCCGCCCGTTGATTTTCAGCGTGGGAGCGCTTTCGCTGCCTTTGGTCAGTTCCACGCGTGGAGTCTTGGGCCGCACGGTCGACTTCAGCCACACCTCCAGCCCCTTCGGCAGGATTCTGCTCCCCGCAGGCATCTCGTATTGCGAAGTCAGGAATATGCAATCTGAAAATCCTGCGTTGCGAACGGCGTTCACGACGCTCTCGACCGCAACATAAGGAGCTGAGGCGTCTGCCTTGATGAAAACCCTCTTCTCGTGGCTGCGGTGACTCAGTTC
>JASLEQ010000103.1 GCA_030151135.1 Candidatus Sulfotelmatobacter sp.
GGTCGCGTTGGGTCCACCGTCGAAGTCTCATTGGAAGCCATGGAATGTAGTGGTTGGTGGAAAAGCCGCCTGTCGCTACACGCCACTGCCGCCGCCATGAAGTACAATCGACGGCCTGCCTTCGTGGTAGCGCGTCGATTCGTCTGACGGCAGATGCGCACCTTTGCTACCCTGTCGCCGGTCTGGCTTGTTGGGCTGCCCAACCCGGCGCTGCAGGCCCAAGGTCGGGTTCGATACGAATGGTATGCTCCGTCGCCTCCAAGCCAAGCAAGGTATAAGCGGTGAACGAGGAGGCGGTCCGTGGAGATTACGCTGGCTGGCGTTGACTTAGGCAAGACGGTAATCACGTTGTAGGCCTCAATCCAGCGGGCGAAACGGTCGTTCGCAAGAGATTCTCGCGGCCCAGCTATTGCGTTTCACTGCCAACCTTAAGGTTGGCTTGATCGGCATGGATGCCTGCGCCGGGTCTCATTTTCTTGGACGGCGCATTTACGCGACCAGGGGCATGAGGTTCGACTGATCCCCGCGCAGTACGTCAAGCCTTACGTGGAAGACGAACAAGAACGACTACGTCGGCGCAGAAGCGATTGCCACAGCTGTGGCTCGGCCGCGTATGCGCTTCGTGCCCATCAAAAGCGATGAGCAGTTGGATATGCAGTCCATGCATCGCGCGCCGGGATACTGGGTACGGAACCGGCCCGCCTTGCTGAACCAGATCCGCGGGCTGCTGGAACGCGGGATCACCATCAGAAATGGCCGCAGCCATGCGGAACAGACTCTGCCCGCCATTCTGGAAAACGCAGAAGCCAACCTGACAGGAATGATGTGCTAGGTGGGCGATTGACATCAGAACTCAAGCCGATCAGATCCTCAGGCCCCTCGCGGCCAGCAATTTATCAATGGCTCTTTGCCGATTCACAACGGTTCCTCTAGTATCGAGGAACAAACGCGCCTTAAACAAAATTCAAAACACCCTCTTGTACTATCCGGACCTAAACGGTGCGCAGGTAGGCGATCTGTTCATCAGCCTGATACACACCTTCCGGTCGTGCGGCGCACACTCCTTCGACTTCATGGTCGAACTTCAGCGCCATGTCCGGGAACTAGCAACCCCGCCCGGAGGAACGGATGCCGTGAAATCATCGCGACACTCTGGCGCGCACTGCCGAAGTATCAAGAAGGCGATCTGGCCGAAAGAAATAGGTGACGGTCAGGCGGCAGGGAGCATCCTGATATCCCCGTAATACGGCCTCAGCGAGGAGCCAATCGCAAGCTCTTTTGGCCATCCCAGCCAAGGGAGCTGGTGTCGTCCCGGTTTCGTGGAATACCACGACGTGAGAGATCTGCGCCGGACAAGGATATGTCGGCGTCACTCAGGCCGGGATTGTTATTGGAGGAATACTTGCGTGACGCCGCAACGCAATTTGCTCTTCCATGGCAAGTGCCGGACGGACAACGTACTCATCGAGCGAACGTCTAAGGGCTTCCGGCGATGGATAGTGGACTGTCGGTAATACCCAGTAAAACTTCGACTGTATTTCTTCAAACATGGAGAATGGATCTTCGCCCTGCTGGATGATGGGGACAAACGGAATCCTGTATTCAGGCACGGTGGCATGGATTTCCAAAGGAGCGGACTTAGGGTTGGTGATATCTACGATCACGAAACGGCTTAGACCGGCAAGCACCTTCACAGTTTCTTCGAAATCACGCTGCATCGGCTTGTCGAAATCGAAGATGATGGGCACATAGCCGTCTCGAAGCTCGTCCCGAAGCGCATCCAGTACCGCCTTACGTTCCGGAGTAAAGCGGCCCAGGATTAGCACGGCCTTCTTGCTCACGGTGTCGATCACATCCCGGATGCGCTGATTGTTTACCATCAGATGAATAAACTGCGCCACTTCGAGATCATCTACGTAGAGGCGCGATTCGTCGTGGCGGGAAACCCGCAGATTGGTCTGGACCGTTTTGTGGTTCCTTACGAGGTTCCATGCCGAGATGCCGTAGATATCGCAATTGGAAATGGTGGCGTCTTCGACGTTTGAGTCCACCAGTACGGTGCGCCTTAGGTCGCATCTATTCATCTGGGCCCCGGCAAGGTTAGCGCCGTGTAGATTCGCTCCTCTTAGATTCGCACGTTCGAGATTGGCCCGGCGAAGATACGCCATCCACAGATCGGCTTGGTAGAACGAAGCCTCACCCAGGTCGGCATCATCAAAGAACGTATCTTCGAGATAACATCCTTCGAAGTTACACCTTTGCAGGTGTGCCCCCGAGAAGTTGCACGCCACGATGCGCGAATGGCGGAAGTCCGTTTCCTCAGCTACGATTCCGCACAGGCTCGCTTCTTCAAAAATCGATTTCCATAGGTGGGCTCCCCTCAGGTCCGCATCGTCGAGATTCGCATGGACAAACGAGCCGGTAATTTTCGCATGATTAAGCGATGCCCCGGAAAGGTCAGCGTCGTTGAGGTTCACCTCGTAGAGCACCAGTCCCGACAGGTCGGCACCGCACAGATTTGGCCGGTCTACCTGGTGCTCGTTGCGCCACTGGTTCCAGACATCTGGATCCTCCTTGTGCGCCGCGTCTCGCAGTACGGCCAAGGCCACATCGTCTGCGATGCGATATTCCATCTCCATGAGGCTACCTCCAGAGTTGCATACGAGAGTAGCGTACGACCGCGCTCAAGCTACAGCCGCGAAAATCGATCCGTCGCATCTAATTCTGCCGAAAACATACGCATCATCAATAGTCTTGCTTACAGCGGAGCTGAATTTATGCCGGCCGAGGAGTTTCCAGAAGTCTCAGTCCGTGATATATCATCACGATCGATCAGTGGTCATGCCAGTGAAATAGCTTATGTGTGATCCTCCATTCGCCATCCCACTGGAGCAAAGTGAATACGTCGGAAGCTCGGGCATTGGCGCCCGCTAACTTCCCAGACCAGCGTTCGATTTCCAGATGAACGATAGCGATGCTCTCAATGATTTCAATGCGTGCGAAGCGAGGAATGATGTGCGGTGCCGGGCCGTTCTCAGTGATCCACCTGAACACGTGTTCGACGGAGCCGGTATATTCGACTCCGTGACAGTAGCCAGAGATGGATGCGGAAGGATGGAAAGCAGGGCGCATCAGATCTCCGTCACCCGCCCGGGCCCCCTCGATATAGCGATGCATCGTGTGGGTAATCGCGTCATGTTCGACGAGGTAACTATTTGTTGTTGGTTCGACGGGGCGGAGGCTATCAGCTTCATCGACCGAGATTTCGGCTGGACATTTGGTGCGTAACCGACGCCAAGCCTCTATTTCGTGCCTGAACGCGAAGACGGTGTCCTGCTTTTCGTGCTCACGGCGGTGAACTGGGAGTCCCTCTGTCGCTTCCCACCGCCGCACAGTGCGTTCACTGCGCTCCATATAAGCCGCAATCTGCTTCCACGATTCCAGCGTCTTCTGTGGGGTATTCCGTTCAGGCATCCTAGACCCCCGCGGATGACCATACCAGAAGCGGCACTGATAAGCTGGGGACTTATTAATGCCAATGAAACGCCTTCTGTATGATTTTCCAGCCACTCGGCGTCTTGAGAAGGGTGAAGAGGTCGGACATGTAGACACCGGAGCCGCCCAACTTGCCTGACCAGCCAGGCGTCAAG
>JASLEQ010000118.1 GCA_030151135.1 Candidatus Sulfotelmatobacter sp.
GCGAAACTGACCCATTATTTGAAAGTTCTGTGCAGGTGTCAATGTGAAGAAACTTGCATCTGGTGGCCACACTCCCTAGCCAACACTTTCGGTTGTCTTTGATACTATCTTGCCGTAACTGGTCGTGGGAGGACTGCTTGGCTGAAAACAGAATGCCCGAGCAACAGTCTGCGGGTTTGCAAGGAAGCGTACGTCGCCGGGTATTAGGCATAGTACTTGCCGGAGGAAAAGGAACTCGGCTTTATCCTTTAACGCGGGAACGCGCCAAGCCGGCAGTGCCATTTGGCGGGAAGTACCGCATTATTGATTTCGTCCTCAGCAATTTCGTAAATTCGGGTATCTATTCGATTTATGTCCTCACGCAGTTTCGCAGCCAATCTCTGCTACAGCACCTGAGCGAAGGATGGCAGTTCAGCGGGCTATTGAAGAGCCATTTCATCACGAATGTCCCAGCTCAGATGCGCTCGGAGACGGAATCGTGGTATCAGGGAACAGCGGACGCGATCTTTCAAAACATCAACCTGGTGGAACAATCGGATCCTCACTATGTGGCGATCTTTGGCGGCGACCACATTTATCGAATGAATATCGCCGGAATGATCGACTTCCATATTGAGAAGAAGGCAGAAGTCAGCATAGCCGCGATTCCGGTTCCTCGGGAACAGGCGGTGGAATTCGGTGTGATCGAGGCGGACTCGGACGGGCGGATCGTTGCGTTCCACGAGAAGAAGGCAAATGCCCCCACGATGCCAGGCGAACCAGGCCGTGTGTATGCGTCCATGGGAAATTACATTTTCTCCACGAAGACGTTGCTGGATCTGTTAACAAATGATGCCAAAGATCCGAACAGCAGACACGACTTTGGAATGGATATCCTGCCAAAGCTTGCAGGGAGAGCTCCGGTGTACGCCTACAATTTCGAGACGAATCGAATTCCGGGCGAAGCTGGAGATTCCATTCCCTATTGGCGCGACGTCGGAACAATCGATGCGTTTTATGAGGCCAACATGGACCTTAATCACGTCAAGCCGGATCTTAATTTGTATAACCGGGAGTGGCCGGTGAGGAGCACGAGCTATTCCGATCCTCCGGCGAAGTTTGTCTTTGATGAGGAAAACCGGCGAGGGCATGCACTCGACAGCATTGTGTCGGGGGGCTGCATCCTCTCGGGAGGGCTAGTCCGGAAGTCGGTGTTGGGGCGCGGGGTCCGAGTAAATAGCGGCGCGATTGTTGAGGACTGCGTCATCATGGACAACTGCGATATCGGACGCCGCTCCAAGCTAAAACGGGCGATTCTCGACAAGAACGTTCACATCGCCCCGGATACGGAGGTTGGTTACGACCTTGAAGCCGACCGGGCACGAGGCTGGCACGTAACTGAATCCGGCATTGTGGTGATCGGCCGTCAGCAGAGTGCGGTGCCGATGGCGACGATGTTCGCATGAGAGCACTATTCTCAACCGCGACGCTGCAGAATTTCTTCGCTGGTCAAGACCGAGCGCACCGCTAGACCGGCAACTGTTCCTGCATCCAGCCAGGTGTCTCAATCTTCGGTTCAGAAGTTAAATCGATGATGAGGCGCTCGAGGACCATGCGCTTGCTGACGGGGTTGGAGCGCAGAGCAAGGTCAGCTTTGGCGACGAGACGAATGGCGCGAGTCAGGTCTCGGCGCGTCTTGTAACGTCGCGCCTGTTTGATAATGTCATCGGCGGCAAAGGGAGGAACGCGGAATCCTTGCCACAATGCTGCCCACAGCATGCGCTGGTCTCGAACGTTGCGCTCCAGAATGATCAGCATCTGGCGAAAGGTTTTCGCCAGCATGTAAACGTGGCCGATGGAAGCTTCTTCTCCATCGCCCGATTGAAGAATCGCGTCCAGGACCTCCAAAGCCCGTACGCGATCTCTGCTCGAGATTGCATCCGTCAGTTCATACAGGGAGCGCTGCTTGGCAGCCAGCACCATAGTTTCGACATCGCCCAGGGTAATCCGCTGTTTCTCGCCGACATAGAGGATCAGTTTTTCCAGTTCGTTGGAGATCATCATCATGTCACCGCCCAGCGAGTCAACTAGCTCTCGTGCACCATCAGGTTCGATCTTTACTGCGCGGCTCGTACAGTAGTCCGATATCCAGCGGACAGCTTCGCCTTCTTCCACACGCGCCAATTCAACGATCCCGCAATACTGGCCCATTGTGTCGCGGATGCGCTGATAACGCTCTTTGTCCTGCATCTCCATTTTGCGGACATCAGCAGGGATGCTGATGTGATCGGCGACGAAGACGATCAGGGCGTCAGGATTGGGATCCTGGCAATACTCCTCAATGGCGGCGAGCTTTTCATCATTCGAGCCGCGACCAAAAAGGTTCTTGACGCCACGGACGAAAAAGACCTGAAAAGGCGCCATCAGCGAGGGCGTGCGCGCACGGTCGAGGATTTCCGCAAGATCCGTTTCCGCAAGGTCAAATTCGAAGAGGCTAAAGTCACGGAGATCAAGCGGGACAAGATGCTCAAGAATTGCATCACGGAAGCGCTTCCGGAAAAACGCTTCGTCACCTACGAAAACATAAGCGGCACGCGTTTTGCGCGATTGGAGATCGCTGACAAAGCGTTCGGCTTGGGCGAAAGCACGCATCAGTTCGGATCAGCAGCCCGGTTGTAGCCTTGGCATGTACCGGATTCCACGGCGCCTCGCGCTTCGGGATTGCTCGACTTCGACTTTAGCATTCGGGGTGTTCTTCGCATAGTTGGCGAATCATGAACTAAAGCCAGCGAGAGAATCGTAAATGCTACCTGTTTCCGCAGTCAGAATCCCTCAAGTATGTTCGACACTAGAGTGCGGCCAAAGTCTTGGGACAGACGGCGGAACGCAGGCGAGTCCTCCTCGAAGAAGGTCGCCAAATCCTGCGAAACTTCGTACTGCTCACGAAACACGTAAGAAGGATTCTGATACAGAACTTTACCGTTGCGATCGGTGAACGAAATCCTCATGCTGACGACGATCAGCACGCTGGCGGCGCGGCCGGTAGCCGTATCGTAAGTGAGGGGTGAAGCAGCCGTTGAAAGCACAGTTCCTCGCAGGGTGGCGTCCACATCATCACTGGTCTGATTCACGATATGGTAGCGGGTGCGTGTCGTAAATTCACGCACGACTGAGGCTGTGAGCATTTGCTCGACGCGATAGTTCAGAGTCTCGTTCTTGAAAGCCGGAATGGCAATTGTCTTCAGGCTTTCCGGAACTTGAGAAGGATGCCCCGCGGTGTGATAGCCGCAGCCGACGGTGAAGAACAATGTGGTAAGCGCGATCGCAATTCCCGCGCGCTGGATCATTGAATCTTACCCGTCGGGCGCGCGGTCGTCATGCTTTCGGCACATTCCACGGCGTTGATGGCGGAAAGCCGAAGATTGTCTGAGGTCGCCCACAACCAGACACCATTGGGATTCACTGGATCGGACTTGACTAACAATTGTATGTCCGCCTGCCCGGCTGAACTCAGATTGCTGGGAGCGTCCTCGTCAGCAGATGGAATGTTGATGTGATCTCCGCCCAGAACTTCCGAGATATTGGCCAAATCGGCGGGTTTATCGATTTCCAGGAAAATTGCGGCGGCATGACCGTGGAAGATGGGAGCCTGCAGCAATAGCAACGAGGGCTGAGGCACACTGGCGCCGGCAATCTTGCGGTAGTGACGCAGTATTCGCGCCTCCACCGACTCGAGCGATGGCTGCGACTTCTGTCCGTAACGTGCCAAAAGATTGAAGGCGACCTGCGCATCAAAAACATCTTTGGGGAGAGGCTGAAACGAGAGCAGGTTGACCGTCTGCTGGTGAAGCTCGTCCATGCCGCGCTGGCCATGTTCTGATGCTGGCTCGAACATCGTCGCCACCGCGCGCTGGATTTTATACGCTTTCGCTGCCCGCAACAAAAGGAGTGCCATTGTGATGGCGATGGGATGCGCGGTGACGCAGGGTCCTGGCTGCAGTTCGGGCGGCACGATCTGATTTCGTTCACGCTCGACCCAAAGCGAGCGTACGGTTGCCCCCGCTTCGTTTTCCAGCGCCGAAGATAAATCAATAATTGCGCTACCCGCGTCGCGAGCGTCTTTCCAACTGCGTCGAGTGCTCTCCTGGTCAGAGGCGAAGAATGTGAAATCCACATTTTCGAACTGCTCGGCCCGAACCCGTTGGATAAAACTCATTTCATTGCCCAGAGCTTCCAGTTGGCCCAGGGATTCATCGTCATCAAGCAGACGGATATCGGCGGCTGGAAAATTCCGCTCGTTCAGGAGTTCGGCGACTTCTTTCCCTTTTAGCGACGCCGCACCGACGATTGCGGCGCGGTATAGCCTTCCGCGCCCCACGCCGACAGAGGCCGGGGGCGTTTTCACTGGATCGCTCATGAAGTTTGCGAAGCCTCCTTGTACGAGGGCGGTGGTGGGCCCGAACGACGGCGGAAGATCCACTGTAGCCGCCAGAAGACACCGGAGGCCGTGTAGAGCAAAGCGATCGCGAAGAGGACTTTACTCGAATAAAAATAAATCAGCGCAAAAAGAGCGGCCAGAAGAACGATCAGCCGGAAGGGATGGCGGGACCTGAAGTCGATATCTTTAAAACTATAGAAACGCCAGGTACTCACCATGAGATATCCAACGGTGATCACCATGGCAGCCCACGCTACGGCTGTATAGGGCGAAGCGATAGGATCGCCTTCGGTGAAGTGAACTACGGCCGCGATCACTCCCGCGCCTGCGGGGATAGGCATCCCGACAAAGTACTTTTTGCCTGGTCGACCGGGATTGGAAGGTTGCGGATTCGAAGTGATGTTGAAACGCGCGAGGCGGCTCGCACCGGCAATCAGAAACAGAAAACTGGCGATTGCCCCCAGTTGCGTTAGTTTGATAGCCCAAGGGCCTCCGCTGAGCAGGATTTCAGGCATCAGATGGAAGCCCCAGGTCCAGGCGAGCATGGCGGGCGCGACGCCGAAGGTGATGGCATCCGCGAGAGAATCCAATTCCTTTCCAAAATCGCTCGTGGTCCCCGTCATGCGGGCGATACGGCCATCAAGACCATCGAACAGCACAGCAAATCCAATCGCTTTCGCGGCATTGTTGAGATGCCAGTACTCGGGAACAGTCGCGTGCATAACCTCGAGAATCGCGTAGTACCCAAGCGCCATATTGGCTGTCGTGAAAAGGGATGGGAGGATATACATCCCTTTGTTGAATTTCTGGCGCGGCTTTCTGGGACTCTGTTCCATCAGCGCACCTTCTCCGGGACAGCAGTCACACCACTGGTGTGTGCTTTCTGGCTTGGCAAGTACGCCAGCACGGACGATCCGCCTTTCACGCGATCACCGATTTTGACGTTTGGGCTGGCAGAGACGTCCATCAGGACGTCGCAGCGCGATCCGAACTTGATCAGGCCGATGCGCTGTCCCCGCTGGACATGATCGCCAACCTTTGGAGTGAAAACGATGCGCCGGGCAAGCAGGCCCGCGATTTGCTTGAATATGACGCGATGTCCATCGCCCTCGACGGTGACAATATTCTGCTCGTTCTGTTCGGAGGAAACGGTGTCCATGGCATTCACGAATTTGCCACGCTGATAGCGGACATCGCGAATAATCCCGGAGATCGGCGTACGATTCACGTGGACATCAAACACGTTCAGAAAGATGCTTAGGCGCAACTGCCGATCGCTGCCGACCTGAATGACTGAAACATCGGTCACCTTGCCATCGGCGGGTGAGACTATGGCGCGCGCTTCGGCAGGAATTGGCCTTTCGGGGTCGCGGAAGAACCACAAGAAGAACAAGGCAAGCAACACGGGAATGATGCCCCAAGCAGGGCGGGTAAGCCAGCCCAGCAAAACCGCCGCCGCGAAGAGAGCCAAACCGTAATAGTAGCCGTCGCGAACCATGGGGGATGATTCAATTATAGCCGCCGCCATAAATTAAACGTCGAGCGACTATGGCGTAAGTATAAATAAAAAAAGGCGCTCTATTCGCGCCTTGGGAAGATACATTTATCCTGCGGGCGGCGATGCCGCCGACACACTCGACAGGGCTATTACGCTACGTGGACGTCGTATTGCTGTCGATACTCTCGCTCAATCGACTCCATCTGATCTTTGAGACGAAGCTTCAGCTTTTTCAACCGCACTTCTTCCAGTTTCTCATCTTCGCTGAGATAACGTTTTTGGGTGAGTGTCTCAAGGCGTTGAGCATACTGCGTGTGCTCCTGAACCAGCCGGCGGAATTCATCGTGGCTGTTCAGGAGTTGGTCTTTCGGAGTCAGCATCCAGCAGACCTCCAATCCTGATATTTCGCCACGTTAACACAGCCGTAACAAAGTGGGCAATGCCAAAAAAGTGGTGCGCTAGCTATTGTTAGGCTCCGTTCACAGGATTTTGCGATATAGGATTGCATCCTCTAAGGGACTGATATAGTAGGACTTACGGGATCCCAGAGATTCGAACCCAAGCTTTTCATAGAGCGCCTGGGCAGCTGTGTTGGATTGCCGCACCTCCAGAAACACTGCTTCACTGTTGTTTTGTTTTGCGCGATCGATAAGATCGCGGACGAGCAGCGAACCGACTCCCACGCCGCGGACCCCTGGCGCGACCACAATGTTTTCCAGTTCCCACTCTCCAGAAACGTGATGCGCCACTAGAAAACCAAGCACGCTTGGATTTCGAAGGGCCGCCGCTGGACTGTCTCGAAAGGCCACCAGAGCGACTCTCGATGTTTTCCCGTCTTCGATTTGCATTAGCGCTTGATATTGTGACTCGCTCCAATGCGCCGCCGTTTCCGCGGCTCGTTCCAGACGAATCATTTCAACTATGTCGGCTGGTGCTGCCTGTCTGATTTTTACCGAATTGAGAGAACCAGAGCTCATAGAAGCGGCCGCGAGAATCTGGAACTAGGAGCCTGATGACGGTCGGGGGAAAATCTCCGCATCCGTGCGCCGCAGGTAATTGGCTTCCAGTTGCTCAGGTGGAACTGATGCGCTCGCTTTCAGCAGTCTCAGGCCCACGAGAGCAACTTCTTCGCTGTGAGGTCGCCTCAGACTTCGTCGGATGCAATGCCTCTTGCCTTCCGTAACCTTCGTTTTGAGGGCGTCGAAAATACTCTGATCTGGAGTAGCAATCCACTTCGCATTGTCCGATTCGAGCAGATTTGCAAGCCTCTCCAAGCTCAGGACCGATTCGCCGAGTTCCCGTGGACAATCATCCGCCTTCAGCGAAGTCTCATATTCACCGACGAAAGCCTCGCTGCGCGCGGCATCGAGTGCCACGGCAAATCGTCGCGAGCCATCACTGACATTCGCACCTTCGGAATCGGAAATCGCGCGACTGAATGTTGCAAGAACGTTCAGCAGCGAAACCGGCACAATCGGTTTGTGAAGGACTTCCGCAAGACCTTTGATTGCAGCCAAGCCGACGCGCAGCCCGGTGAAAGATCCAGGGCCGGAAACCACGATGAAAGCCTAGATTTCGTCCTTGCGCAAACTGTGCTTTTGAA
>JASLEQ010000126.1 GCA_030151135.1 Candidatus Sulfotelmatobacter sp.
ACATCGCCGGACATTTTCTTCCACACAAACTGAAACGCGTCGGCAGCGAACCACATGTTCTCGCCACTGCCCGAGATTGTGTAGGTTTGTTTCGCAGCATCGAATTCCACCGAACCGGGATGCAGTACCGTACCGACATCATTGTGACCTTCGAACATCCCGAGCGGCTGAACCGTTTGCGCCCCGCACGAAAACGCCACTAGGCAAATGGAAACCATGACAGACCAGGACTGAACGGACTTAAGCATAGAAAGCCTCTCAAATTTTCGAACGCACTGATGATCACAGCGGGATTGTAAATCGTAGCGAGCCGGCTTCGCAGTGATTGTTCGCCTACCAAACTTCACCCAGTTCTGGTAAAACTCTGCCATGAAACCGAGACCTCTGTCGCTCTCGCTCTGTGTGATAGTGCTGCTTTCGTTTGGAGTATCGCTGACCGCCCAGGAAACTCGCTCAGTCTCCGCGGGACTGGCACCCACGCCGCCTATGGGATGGAACTCCTGGAACAAGTTCGCCTGCAACGTCAGCGAAGACATGATCAAGAGCATGGCCGACGCCGTGGTGAAGTCGGGCATGAAAGATGCGGGATACGTCTACGTCAACATCGACGATTGCTGGCAGGTTAGCCGCGACGAGAAAGCCAACATCGTCGTTGACCCGCAACGGTTCCCGCACGGTATGAAGGCGGTTGGCGATTACATCCACTCGCTCGGGCTGAAGTTTGGTGTTTACTCCGACGCGGGATCGAAGACGTGCGCGGGACGGCCAGGCGGCCTCGGCCACGAGTATCAGGACGCGATCTCCTATGCCTCGTGGGGTGTGGATTATCTGAAGTACGACTGGTGCAACACCACTACGCAGGATGCGAAGGCATCATACGCAAATATCCGTGCCGCGCTAGATGCTTCCGGCCGGGCGATTGTCCTAAGCATCTGCGAGTGGGGCAAAGCGCAGCCGTGGCTCTGGGGCAAGGAAGTCGGCGGAAATCTCTGGCGCACCACCGGCGACATTACCGACCGTTGGGGCGGGCAGCAGAAATGGCCCGATGGAAGCTGCTGCTCGAACGGAATGCTTGCCATTCTCGATCAGCAAGTCGGCCTGCAATCCTACGCCGGGCCGGGCCACTGGAATGATCCTGACATGCTCGAAGTTGGCAACGGAGGTATGACTGACACCGAGTACCGCTCGCACTTCAGCCTCTGGGCGCTGCTTGCCGCGCCGCTATTAGCGGGAAACGATCTGCGGGATATGCGTCCCGAAATTCATGACATTCTCACAAACAAGGAAGTCATTGCGATCGATCAGGATGCAATGGGCCGGGAAGGCGAGCGCGTCGCCAAGAACGGTGATCTTGAGGTCTGGGCGAAGCAACTGAAAGACGGCAGCCGCGCCGTCATTCTCTTGAATCGCGGCGGATCAGAAGAAGAGATCACGGCGAACTGGGAAGACATCGGCTATCCGCGCAGCATCAGCGCTGCGGTTCGGGATCTCTGGCAGCATAGGGATCTTGGGAAGATGAATACGAAATTCTCAGCCCGCGTCGCTGCCCACGGCGTGGTGATGGTCACTGTGAAACCGTAGAACATACGCAAGGGAGGCGGCAGTATGCCGTCGCCTCCCACTCCACTCGATTCCTATTCCTTGGGGAAGTTCGGATCCGCCTTGACCTCCTCAATCTGAGCAGTGTGACGGGCGCTGTGCGCTGAAAGCAACAGAAGCCACTGATAGCCGTCCAGCGTTCCGAACACGGGGTGGTCGAAGAAGTGATCGCGTAGGTCATCATTCGTCGTGCGGATGTATTCCATATTCGTTTTACGCGCATCTTCAAAAGTATTGGTCAATTCCGCCTCTGTAGCCCATCGACCAGTCGGCTTCAAGATTTCCGGAGCCTGCGCCTTATGGCTGCGATCGGGCATACGCTGCAGAATCAATTGGTCTTTCTCCTTCACCTGTTCTCGCTTCTCAGGCGCCGCGGGCGATTGTAAGACCTTGTTTTGAATGAGACCCATGATGGTTGTTTCGGCGACCGTAATATGCTCCGCAACTTCTGCCACGGACCAGCGATCAGGACCTCGCTTGAACGTCCACTGCTTCTGAGAAAGTCCGGAAATTGATTTGAGAAAGTTGTCGCGGGTCGTCTCAAATTGCTTGAGTGCGAATTCCCGCTCGTCGGAAGTCAGCGTTGTGGAAGTGGCGGGAGCCGTCTGCGCAGGGGACGAAACTAGTGCCGCGCATAAGACCAACACGGCGACAGTTGGACCACAAGTCTTCAAACGCATGGAATTCCTCCTACGATTGAACCTGAGATGCTCGAGCGACCGCCGGGATGCGAAATTATGCGCGAGCCTTCTTCAACTCTTCCATTACGCTCTGAATCAACTCCTTCGCGTCGGTCAGATTCTTCATAACGATCTGGATATCAAGCACCGGCTTGCCCGGCCACCGCTGGCTTTGGCAATAAACGCCGTGCTGCCCAACCAGCGCCATCGCGTCCGTGATGGTGTCCATGGTGACGGCCAGTCGGCCCCGCGGAACACCCATCATCGTTTCGTAATGCTCCAACTCTTCTTGCTTTTCGTCGAAAACCGGCATGGTTCGATTGTAACGTGCGTTGCGCCGGAGCATAATGAATGGCTGACAAAATCCAATTTCAAACGTCCAAACAGTTTACATTCCAGCTATTCAAAAGGAGAGACAATGCAGAAACGAATTGCCTTGCTTACTGGCTTGATTTTTACTTTCACCGTCGTCGCTGCCTGTCAGGGAGGTAAACCCAGCCCTGCGGCTTCGGCGTCGTGCGATCTCGGAGGCGGTAAGACCATCAAGACTGACTATTCCAGCCCGCGCATGAAGGGTCGCAAAATCTTTGGCGGACTTGTGCCCTATGGCGAAGTCTGGCGCACCGGCGCTAACGAGGCGACTACTTTTGTGACGAGCAGCAATATCATGGTTGGCGGCAAGGCCGTCCCGGCGGGCAGTTACACGATCTTCACGGTCCCGAATGCTGACAAGTGGACTCTGATCATCAATAAGAAGACGGGCGAGTGGGGTATTCCATACAAGTACGAGAGCGATGAACTCGCGCGCGTGGACATGAAGGTCTCGAAAGCGCCCACGCCGATCGAAAACTTCACGATCTCCTATGACAAATCCGGTGACGGATGCACGATGAACATCGCATGGGAAGGTACCCGCGCCTCGGTCGACATCAAGGCACAGTAGACGACATCATTTGTTTTGCAATCTCCACGCTCTAGGTTGAGCCCTGAAACGGCTGGCCTAGAGCGTTCGTTTGAAAAGGGGAACGGCGATCGCGAACGTCACCATCGTGAAAATCGTCAGGTAAAGCATGTCCCCCCACACCGCTGAGAGAGCAGTTTCCTTCAGAAGCAGGCATTTGAATCCATCCACGGCGTAGGTGAAGGGATCGCCCTTTGCAATCACGCGCAGCCACGGCGGAAATGCCTGGATCGGATACACCGACCCGCTAGGGAAAAACAGCAGCGTGTTGAGAATGCCGAACATGGCTCGCGGCACCAGAGGGTCTTCGATGCGCACCATCAGCAGGAACATCATCGTGTTGAAAGCGAGCGAGGTCAGCACGATCATGATCAACAGCCCAAACAGGGCAGTTGGATTGAAAAGGGTTCCCACTCCGGCCATCAAGGAGCCGATGCCGACTATGATCACGCCCGTCATCACTGCTTTAATCGCGCCGGCCAGATTCAGGCCCAGTACCAGCTCAAGTTTAGTAATTGGCGTGACCAAGTATCCTTCGTGCACGCCGCGCGCTTTGTCGTCGATGTAAAGCATCCCGCCGCCGATCATCACAGAAACAAACATGGCCAGCACCAGCGATCCGGGCAGCAGATACTTCATGTACTCGATATAGGGATAGAGTTCAACGATGCTCAGAGCTGTCTGTTGCAAGATTCGCGGCGACGCCGCCGGTTGATTCAGCGCTGTTGTAAGGTCGCTCAACTCGCTCTCAACGGCCGAGCTCATGAAGTTATCGCTGTTGTCGACGACCACCACGATCTGCGGATGGTTCTGTTCATAAACGCGCCGGGAATACTGTGGCGGAATGATGACCGCCCCCTGCAGTTTTCCGTTTCTTACGTCTTCCGTGGCCTGTTTGTCGTTATCGTAGGGAATCGCGACAAACGTGCGAATATTCGCGCGAACTGAATCGAAGGCTTCGCGGATCTTCAGCGCTTGCGGCCCGCCGTCCTGATCGACAATTGCAATTTTCGCGTCCCGGATCTTCCCGCCAAATGCGTTGCCCAGGATGATTAGTTGCACAAGGGGGAAAATCATCGAAGCGAGCATAAGCGCCGGCGAGCGGAAGAATTTCCGCATCTCGCGCTCTACAATGGCCATCATCCGGTTCATAAGCTAGTCCTGCGTACCGAGTTTGCTGGTATCAGTGTGCTTCGGTTGCCTCTCAGGACCCACGACTCACAACTGATCATGGCTGTAGTCCCGGCCGTTGCGGCATCACGAAGGCGTAAGATTTCTGAAGTTCGTCGCGCAATTGCCGTCCTGTGTAATGCACGAATACATCGTCTAATGTTGTGTTCTGTACGCTGAGCGTCTTCACCTGCACGCCGTTCTGCACGGCCATTTCCACCAAACCCGTCGTTGTCCGCGACCCATTGCTGGTGAGGACTCGGTACATCCCCGCGCCCTCATGCTGCACCGATGTGACCTCCTCCAGCGTGTGGAGCTTTTGCTCCCAGTCCGCCGGGGCATTGTCGAACTGCGCTTCAATCACGTTTGAGCCGGGCACGCTGGCCTTCAATGCAGTAGGTGTATCCAGTGCGACAAGTTTTCCATGATCGACGATCGCGATCCGGTCGCACAGCCGGTCCGCTTCATCCATGTAGTGAGTGGTGATCAGGATCGTGAGTTGCCGGTGCTCCTTGATATTCCCGAGCATCTCCCAGACGGCTACGCGCGAAACGGGATCGAGGCCGGTAGTCGGCTCGTCGAGAAAGAAAATCTTAGGATGATGGACTAGGCCGCGGGCGATCTCCAGTCGCCGGCGCATGCCACCGGAAAGCGTCTTGGTTGCGGCGTTCCGCCACTTCGTCAGGTCCACCAGCTCAAGGAGTTCATCGATCGACGTCTTCCGTTCCTTTGCCGGAACGTCATAGAGCTTGGCGTAGATGTTCATGTTTTCCTCAACCGTCAGGTCGAGGTCGCTGGTGAGTGCCTGCGGGATCACGCCGATGGTTCGCCGAGCCGCATTCGGCTCCTTCGCCACGTCGTGAGCGGCAATGCGAGCGTGGCCCGATGTGATGGGGATGAGGGTCGTCATCATGCGGATCAGCGTCGACTTGCCCGCGCCATTTGGTCCTAGCAGGCCGAAAATCTCCCCCTCTTTCACAGCGAACGAGATATCATCAACCGCCGTAAACTCGCCGTACTTCTTGACGATGTGATCCACTTCGATTGCGGACGGCGCCTTCGGATCGTAGACAGGCCTCTCGAGCATATGCGCGTTGCCGTTCGTCTTTGGAGTGGCCTGGTCCGTCATCGCTGCTCCGAGGCATTTGCACTCTGCGTTGCGTTGCCCTTGAGTTGGTCGGGAGACACCAGTACCTCAGCTGTCATGCCAGGGACATAAGCGCCTTTTGGATTGTCGAGCCGGATCTTCAGCACAATGGTCTTGATATCGCGCTTCCGGCGGCTGACGTCGCGTTGCGTCGCGTAGTCACCTTCGACGCCTTTGAAGAAAACCTTGCCGGTGGTGACGGTCCCGCCCGGCAGACGCACGCGGAGTGCGTCGCCATAGCCAATGTGGTCGGAGTACGTTTCAGGAATTGCGGCGCGAGCCCAGGTATCGCTCAGATCGACGATGGTCACAATTGGAGCGCCAATGTTGATCACTTCTCCCTGTCGCGCGGCTCGCACCGAAACCGTTCCGCTGACAGGTGCATATACATTGGTATAGCCCAGGCGCACGGCAGCCTGATTCTTGAGCGCAATCGCATTTTTCAGGTCGGCCTCGGTCGAAGCCACGGTGCTCTTCGCCGCATTCGCCTGGTGGGTTCGGGCCACAGCCGAATTCAAGTCCGCCTGCGCGGCCCGAACCAATTCCTGCTGGGCTTGAACCGTGGCCTGCGCCGCCTGCAGATTGGTCTCGGCCTGCACGCGCTCCTGGTCGGAAGTAATCCCCGCCTTGGCCAGTGCAATAGCGCGGCGGCTATCGCTCTCGGTGCGATCCAGCGCCGCTTGTGCCTGCAGTAATTGCGCTTTTGCCGACGACAACTTCGCCTGAGCGTTCGCCACATCGCTGGTAGTAGAGCCCGACGTCGATTGCTCGGTATCTTCCATCTCCGTAACTTTGTGCTGCAGGCTGGCGATGGTCGCTGCGGAAGCCGCTTCCTGCGCCTGGAGTTCGGAGGGATCGAGCACGGCAATCAGATCTCCGGCTTTCACCGGAGTGCCTTCATCAACCAGCAATTTCTGAATACGGC
>JASLEQ010000135.1 GCA_030151135.1 Candidatus Sulfotelmatobacter sp.
TCCCAGAACCTGAAGTTTGTGGCTCGCTCCTTACTGCAAACGGCATCTCTTACTGGAACTTCCAGTTCCTGATATCCGTGAAATGTCCTGCAATCGCCGCCGCCGCTGCCATCATCGGACTCACCAGGTGCGTTCTTCCACCGCGCCCCTGTCGTCCTTCGAAGTTCCGGTTGCTTGTCGACGCGCACCGTTCTCCCGGCTGCAAAATATCAGGATTCATTCCCAGGCACATCGAGCAGCCAGACTCTCTCCACTCGAAGCCGGCTTCCTGAAAGATTTTGTGTAATCCTTCCTGCTCAGCCACTTTCTTGATGGCCTGCGATCCCGGCACTACCATCGCACGCACCTTCGAATTCACGCGATGTCCCCTCGCTACCCGAGCCGCTGCCCGTAAGTCTTCGATTCGCGAGTTGGTGCATGACCCGATAAACACCCGGTCGATCCCGATATCCTCGATCCGCTTCCCTGGTTCCAACGCCATGTATTGCAACGCCAATTCCGCAGCCCGCCGGTCGCCTTCCTGCAAACCATTGATCTCCGGAACGCGTCCCGTCACCGGCGCCACCATCCCCGGGTTCGTTCCCCAGGTCACAAACGGGCACAGTTGCGAACCATCAATCTCCACTACCTTGTCGAACTTCGCATTCACATCGGAGGGCAGGCTTCGCCAGTAATCCACCGCCTTCTCCCATTCATCCCCTGTCGGAACGAATCGTCGTCCCTTCACGTAACTAATGGTCGTCTCGTCCGGCGCCACCATCCCCGCCCGGGCTCCGGCTTCTATGCTCATATTGCAAAGCGTCATCCGCGCTTCCATCGATAACGCCTGTACCGCCGGACCCGCGTACTCGATCACATACCCTGTCGCGCCGTCCGTCCCAATCTGCCCGATAATGCCCAACGCGAGATCCTTCGCCGACACCCCGTCTGCCAGCCGCCCCCGCACTTCGATCTTCATGGTCTTCGGCATCTTCTGGGACAAACATTGCGTCGCGAGCACATGTTCCACTTCTGACGTGCCGATCCCGAACGCCAGTGATCCAAATGCCCCGTGCGTGCTGGTGTGGCTGTCGCCGCAAACAATCGTCATGCCCGGCTGCGTCAGACCCAGTTCCGGACCGATCACGTGCACGATCCCTTGCTCCGGCGCGTCCATATCAAACAGCCGCACGCCGAATTCTTTGCAGTTTCGCTGTAAGGCTGCAATCTGGTTCGCCGCGATCAGGTCAGTAATGGGCGTTCCACGGGGCTCGGTTGGAACATTGTGGTCGACCGTGGCCACGGTCCGCTGTGGTTGGCGCACCTTGCGCCCTGCCGCCCGCAGCCCATCGAAAGCCTGCGGCGAGGTCACCTCGTGCACGAGATGCAGATCAATGTAGATGATAGGAGACCGACCGGTCGGTTTTGCGACCAGGTGCGCTTCCCAAATCTTCTCAAATAATGTTCGCGATCCTGCCATATGGAAGGGAATACTTACGTCTAGCTAGTTTTTCACACCGCTTTGCAAGTCAGCAAGCGCCTCGCCTCTTCGTCGCGACCGTGGCCCGCTTGCGCTTGCCATGCCGCTACCTTCTGCCGTGAGATTCGTGCCGCTCCACGCGCGGCCCCTCCCGATGCACATACGGCCGAGCATACGGATGCACGTAATATCCCCGGTTCACCCATCTGCGTCCCCACGGAACCGCGTCAAAATAGATTCCATGCGCGCGCCAGTCAAAATATGGATGTGCCCATCCCCACGGTGCAAATCCCATTCCCAGTACGATTGCCGGTCCAAAGTGGATCGCACCTCCTACGAAGAACCCTGGTCGCGGCGGCCCAAATACCACGAACGGATCGTAGGTCGGCACATAAATGTAGGCCGGATTTGTCGGCTCGATCTCAATATCGTCGGGCGTCGCAACCACGTTGTCGTACGGACTCGACTTCAGATATCCATAGTCGTAGGATTGCCGCCGCATTCGCTGCACCGCGTCCATTACATCAGCACGCTGCGCCAGCACCGCGTCTCCCAGTTGCTGTGTCCACTGACGGTCCTGCGCCATCGTGTTTAGCACCGAGGGAAAGGGCAGCAGCGCCATCACGCTCGGATCCCATTGCAGGTTGTCTTCCCGCATCGCATTTGCCAGCGCGTCGCCTCTCAGTTCCGCATGCTCGTTCGCCCACTGCGCAGCTTCCGGAATCTGGTCAGGATACGTTGACGCCGTCAGGACTTGCGCCAGCAGCGGGTCCGGATATAGCGCGATTCTCGATACCAGATCATCCAGCTGCTTCGGGGACATCATTTGCCCCGCCGGGGGCGGCGGCGCCATCCCATCATTCTGTCCTTGGTCTGCCGACGCTGGTGGCGGGGGCGGTGGGGGCGTGTACTGACCCTGGGCAACCGCCTGTACAGCAAAAAATGTCATCAAGGTGAAGAGCGCAAGCACAGCCAGGCTCCAGTTCGCCCTTCTAACCCATTTAACTGCCGGTTCTTTCAGACCGCCTGCGACATATCGTTCAGTTCTCATAACGGTAATTTCGATGCACAGGAATTCAACTAAGATGCGGCTGCTGCTTCAGGTTTACACAGGATTACATTCCACTGCCGCCTCCGGTCAAAAGTACCCGAAATCCCTGATCGCTTTGCCCTATTCTCCCCACTAACCTGTCTCTAACAGGTGCAACTACAACTAGATACCGATTGGGACCAGAGATCATGAATCACGAAACAACCTCGAACGGCAGAAATCTTGCTTCTCTCCTCGCAGAGATCAAAGACGAGATCAGGGATTTCCTCCAGACCCGGATCATGATGTTGAAGGCCGAGTTACAGGAGAAAGCCAAGAACCTGAAAGCTGCTGCGGTCCTTGCTATCATCGGGACCCTCCTCCTGGCGACCGCCTATTTGCTGTTCACTCTCGCGTTGGTGGGTCTGATTGTCGCGGCCTTTCCTGCGAGTGCATACCGCTGGTTCTTCGCGTTCCTGGCCGTCGCTTTCCTTTGGTCGATCTTCGGAGCGATGGCAGCCTACTTCGCCAAGCGCGAATTGGAGCTGCGGGGCATCTTGCCCAAACGAACTATTGAAGTCCTGAAGGGCGACAAAATGTGGGTCCAGACCGAGGTGAAAAATCAAGTATGAGCACCAATCCCCAAGTGCAGAATCTGGAACTCCGCGCCATGGAGCAGCGTAACCAACTCCATCACTCCGTCACCGAACTGCGCCAGAAAGTTTCGGACGTCCGCGAAAAATTCGATATCAAGAAAAACTTGCAGCGCCACGCCATGGCGACAGCTCTCGTTTCCGCTGCCTTCGTCGTTCTCTCAAGCATCGTGCTGGCCCGCTCATTCGATCGATAACCCCTAGGAACCCGTCTATGCCCATGCTGCACAGCTTAATTAAAGTCGCTGCCAAACCCGTTCCCGCTGTTATTTCCCCACGAGCCCATGCCATCCTCGACTACGTTACCGTCGGCATTTTTCTTGCCGGCGCGAGCTGGTTCTGGCGCCGTAACAAGCGCGCCTCCATCGCCGCGGGGCTGTGCGGAGGCGCGAAGCTTGCAGTCAGCATGATGACCGCCTATCCCGGCGGCGTCCGCCGCAGCATTCGATTCCCCCATCGCCGTGAGATCGACCTCGGCCTTGCAACTATGACCGCCGCGATGCCCGAGTTCCTCGGATTCAACGACGAGCCGGAAAAAAAGTTTTTCCAGGCGCAGGGAGCTCTTGGCGTCGCCCTCACCGAACTTACCGAATTCCCGGACCGTGCCCCGCGATCAAAGGAGTACGCGAGGGCGGCCTGAAATGCCCTCTCTTTGGAAATTCGGCGGACTTACCCCGCTGCAGCTGGTCAGGCTCGCTTTCAAGAAAATCGGCGAGGACGAACTATCCACTCGCTCCGCCGCTCTTTCGTACTATTTTGTTGGCGCGCTCTTTCCCATGCTGCTCTTCCTTCTCTCATTGCTGGGCCTTTTC
>JASLEQ010000154.1 GCA_030151135.1 Candidatus Sulfotelmatobacter sp.
GGCGCACCTCAACACCCATGGCGCTCTCGGCAAACTCGTCGGCGGTTGGCAATTGAGCAGCATCGGCTTGTGGCATACCGGGCATCCGGAGACCATCTCTATGGACCTGAGCGGCGGCATCGCGTCCGGGCCTTTTTCGGGATTGCCTTTCACCTATTTGTTGCCGGATGGCAACGATCAAACGAATCAACGTCCCGATCTCGTTCCGGGAGTGCCGGTAACGTTGCCCGGCGGGGGGCATAACGGTGTGCCCTTGATCAACGCGGCGGCTTTCCAGGCGCCTCCGACAGATGCAAATGGAAATTTCCTGCGATATGGGAACGCTCCAAACGGAATCGGCCGCGCTCTCAACGCCTGGCAGATCGATATGGCCCTCACCAAGGAGACTCGCATCAGCGAGCACATGTCGATAGAACTCGCCGTGCAGGCGTTCAACATCTTCAATCACGTCCAGCTTGGCGATCCGGGGAATCTGACTCTGATTTACGATCCCGCGAATGCTCCGACCCATCTGGATGTACCGGGTACATTCGGAATCATCACTACGACCAACAACTTCAACCTCAACAACGATAACGCGGCTTCTCCCAATACCGGCACCGGTCTGCCACGTCAGATTCAATTCATGGTGCGACTCAAGTTCTAAAGGAGCTGAACTCGTGGACTGCGGATCGTGGGAAAATAGGTCTTGATGAGCAAAGAAAATCGCTCTTTTTCCGTCGTGGCCATTTGCTGTGTGACAGCCTTTCTGATGCTGTTAGCGGGATGCACGAAGAAATCCAGCGCGCAGACTGCGCCGGTCGATCTCAAGCTCGTTGTAAAAGTGCCTTTCCAGTTTGTGGCTTACGGGGACGCGCGATTTCATAATCCGAATGATCATGAGGCTTCGAATCCTGAGGTGAGGATCACACTGGTCGAAGCAATTGCCGCCGCAAATCCCGCTTTCATCTGCATGACCGGCGACCTGGTTTACAACGGAAACGATCTTGAGGACTGGAAGGTATGGGACCGGGAAACCAGTATCTGGCGCGAGAAAAGCATCCCGGTATATCCCTCGATTGGAAATCACGAATTGCACGGCGGAGACGCCGCTCTTGTGAACTTCTTCCAACGCTTTCCGGAGATAAAAAGCAGCCGCTTTTACTCCGTACGCGCGGCCAACATCCTGCTGCTGGTGCTTGACAGCCAGCTTGAGGAGACGTCAGGCCCCCAGGGCGACTGGCTGACTTCTGAACTCGATCACGTTCCCGCGGACGTGGATTTTGTTTTTCTGATGTTTCATCATCCTCCCTACACCAGTTCGTCGGGGGACAAGATGTTTGGGGGCACAGGCCATGCGGCGCGCAGCAAGGAAATCGCTCTCGCGATGCGATTGGAACAGCGGCAGGAAAAAGCGCCTTTTCGCATCGTTGTTTTTAATGGCCACGTTCACAACTACGAGCGGCACGAGCACGGCGGCGTGATCTATTTCATCAGCGGAGGCGGAGGGGCGCATGCGTATCCCATCGACCGCGCTCCAGACGATCCTTTCCAGAGCAAAGGGATCAATTACCACTACCTGCTGGTTCAGGTAGACCACCGCCAACTGACTATCACGATGAACCGTCTGGAGATGAGCGGCGGCAAAACCGTGTGGAGTCAGCCCGACTCGGTCAAGATCATGGCTCCCGTCGCGGCAGCACAGGCGGCAGGCCGCTAGATTGAGCCAGTTGCTGGAATTCCTCGCCGTGAGGAGAGCTGCCCCAATCGACCCCGAGCGCGTGAAGAATGAGGCGGTCGCGCAAAGTCAGTTTTTCGGGATCTGTGACCACGGCATAGGCATACTCCACCAGCGGATCGCGCGTGACACACCATCTTTCGTGGCGCATAATGCGGCCGCAATGCCCGCAAAGTTCCGGAGCTCCAAATCGACTGTTGTAGAGCCAGTTGGCCGCGGGCTTGGGATACATAACACCTCGCAATTTTGAACCAATTCCACTCCGGTCAAGCGAGTCGCAGCGTGGAACTGCATCTGTCCGTAAGGATATTGGCAGGCCCGGGCCCCCTGAAGCCCAAGCATCACGGGAGCGTGTGACTTCGATCACATACACGCAAAATCCGGCTATCCGGGACGGGGATCGGCCGCATTTGGTGCCGTCTGGTAATGTAACGAGAACCAATACATCTATGCGATACCTCAGGCACATAGTTCTCTGGTTGATTTTGTGCATTCTTCTGCTGGTCTCGGGAAGCCTGGCAGCGCAAAGCGTCCGCGTAGAGGGCGTGATTCGAGACTCAGCCGGGGCGGTGATCCCTGGTGCGCTGGTGCAGTTGGAGGCCGGCGCTTCTGCGATTACGGCAATTTCGGACGCTCAAGGCCAGTTTGTTTTTGCCGCCGTAGCTGGCTTGTCCGGAACGGTTGAGGCGAGCGCCAAGGGATTCAGTTCGGTACGACAGGATTGGAATGCGGGCAGCGACGCTCAAGTTCACTTGGCGCTCGTTCTGACGCCTGCATCGTCACATGAAGAAGTGACGGTTTCAGCGACCCGGACCGAGACCCGGTTGTCGGATACGCCGGGCAGCACGGTGATGCTGTCGAACACGGAAGTGACGGCAACCCCGGCCTTGAGGGTCGACGACGTTCTGCGGCAGGTTCCAGGTTTTTCGCTCTATCGCAGATCCGATAGCAGGGTGGCTAATGCGTCGAACCAGGGCGTTTCTTTACGTGGTTTGGGCGGCACGGCATCGAGCCGCGCGCTGGTACTGGAAGACGGACTTCCGATCGTCGATGCGTTCGGAGGCTGGGTCTATTGGGATCGAGTGTCGCGGGAATCGATTCAGGATGTGGAGGTTTTCCGCGGCGGCGCTTCCAACCTATATGGCAGCGACGCTCTGGGCGGGGTCATCCAATTTATTACGCGCCAGCCGGAGTCGCCGGCAGTTCACCTTGAGACTTCTTACGGGAGCGAAAAAACTCCTGACCTTTCCTTCTGGACCGGAACTCGTGTTGGTAAGTGGGATTTGTCATTGGATTCCGAGATGTTTCGCACGGATGGTTACATCCTGGTGCCGACCTGGCAGCGGGGCATCGTCGACACTCCGGCGAACTCCAAGGACGCTTCGGTGGAAGTCACGGTCGGACATCAGTTAGGCGAAAAGGGCCGAGTCTTCGGACGCGGCAACTTCTATACGGAATTTCGGCATAACGGTACGGTGATCCAGACCAACGATACAAAGATGGGAGAAGGAGCGGTGGGGCTGGATCAGCAATTTGGGACGAGTGATTCGTTGATGCTGCGCGGGTATGGTCAGGTACAGGGATACGACCAGCGATTTTCGTCCGTAGCCTCCGATCGCAACACCGAATCGCTCACCGACTTGCAGTATGTTCCGGAACAGGTCATGGGCGGGGCCGGGCAATGGACGCATTTGTTAGGCAGACATCAGACCTTGGTTGGCGGCGCGGACATCATGGAAGTGATGGGCGCCAGTGATGAACAGTTTTTCTCCTCCGGACTTCATACGCGCAACAACGCCGCTGGAGGAAGACAGCGGATCGTGGGATTGTTTGGAGAAGATATGGTCCGGTTCAACAAGTGGACGATCATTCTGGGCGCGCGGGTGGATGACTGGAATAACTTCCGGGCCAGTTCTTTTTGCACTCCGGTACAAGGCACATGCACTTCACCCAGTCTTTTATACCCTTCGCGAAGCGACCTGGCATTCAGCCCGCGACTTTCCGTGCTGCGCTCTCTCAATCAGAATGTTTCTGTAACGGCTTCGGTTTATCGAGCATTTCGCGCTCCGACTTTGAATGAGCTGTACCGGTCATTTCGTGTCGCCAATGTCCTCACTACGAACAATCCGTATTTGAACGCGGAGCGGCTTACGGGCGCGGAGGCTGGCGTCAACGTGACTTCACTCGATCGCAAGCTGGACCTGCGTGGAACTTTCTTCTGGAGTGACATCGTAGATCCGATTGAAAATGTAACGATCGATGCGACGGCAAGTCCGGTTTTGCGGCAAAAACAAAATCTGGGGCGCATTCGGTCGCGCGGGGTGGAACTGGACGGGGTGGTGCACCTCAACCGCGATGTGCAGGTCTCGGCCGGGTACGCATTCACCGACGCTACTGTCGTGAATTACACGGTGCCGCCCGGCGAAGTTTCATTGCTGGGAAATTATGTCGCGCAGGTCCCGCGGAATGTTTTCACCTGGGAGGCCCGCTACTGGAATCCGAGACGCTTTTTGTTGAGCGTCCAGGGACGCTTCATCGGAAATCAGTTTGACGACGATCAGAACCAATATCCGCTGGGGCGCTTTTACACGATGGACCTCCAGGTTGGACGGAATTTGACCAGGAATCTGGAAGTCTTTGCCGCGGCAGAGAACCTGCTCGACGAACGCTACAACGTGGCGAATACTCCAACCGCGACGGGATCGCTGTTCAACATTGGCCCTCCATTGCTGTACCGGATCGGGCTTCGCATCAACTGGCCGGCGGAACGGCAATAGTGCCGTTGGGCATTCGCGCAAGAATCATTTATTCTGAAATGTTGTCTTACGCTCGCTGAAGTAACTGTAATTCCTGTCCTCATTCGGCGACGCACCATCGACAATACAGACCAACACTATAAGAGCGATATATGAAAACCGGAATCATTGGCCTGCCGCAGGTAGGCAAGACATCGCTGTTCCAGATTTTGACGAAGGCGCAATTATCGGCCCAGGCGCATTCCAATCCGCGAGAAGCCCATATTGGCGTCGCGAAAGTTCCCGATGAGCGACTCGACAAACTCGCCGCGTTATATAGCCCAAAAAAGCTGACGCATACGTCGGTGGAATACGTGGACGTGGGCGCCATCGGCCAGGACGCGCTGAAGGAATCTGCCTACATCGGGCATCTGCGACAGGTCGATGCCCTCGCGCATGTGGTGCGCGCCTTTGACGATCCGGCCATTCCGCACGTAGGACAGATCGATCCGCTGCGCGATATCAAGAACGTGGAATTTGATCTGATGGTGAGCGATCTGGGACAGATCGAGAAGCGAATCGAGCGTTTGGAAAAAGATCTGAAGAAGATGAAGACTGCCGATCTCGAAAAAGAGTTTGAGCTGCTTAAGAAGGCCAAGCTGCATCTTGAATCCGAGAAGCCGCTGCGCGAGATGGAGATGACGCCCGAGGACAAGAAGCGCATTCGCGGATTCATGTTCCTCAGCGAGAAGCCAATCCTGTACGTGCTGAATATCGGCGAGTCGATGGAACTGGGTAAAGAACTGGAAGAGGCGGTGACGAAATACAAGCTCACCGAAGTGGCATCGCGGCCGAACGCGGCAGCCACCGCAATCTGTGGCAAGGTCGAAGCGGAGCTTTCTGAGATGAGCGATGCCGATGCAGCGGAATTCCTCTCGAGCTACGGGCTCAAGGAAAGCGGGCTCACCAGGCTGATCCGCACGACCTATAAGTTACTGGGGCTCATTTCATTCTTCACGGCAGGCGAAGACGAATGCCGGGCCTGGCAGGTTCCGGCGAACAGCCGTGCCCAGGAAGCAGCGGGAGCAATTCACTCCGACCTGGAGAAACACTTCATCCGCGCGGAAACGATTCGGTGGGACCAACTGCTCGAAGCCGGATCGGAGGCCAATGCCCGCGCAAAAGGCACGCTTCGCCTGGAAGGCAAAGATTACATCGTGCAAGATGGCGACGTCATGCACATCCGGCATTCGGGATAAGCAGCACTCAGTTACCAGAGTTCGGCCAAATCTCGCCACGGGACGCAGAGACGCGGGGCCTCCAGCCAGACTGTCCACGTCTCGATGCCTTCGTGGTGGATTCGCATTGGGGCTGATATCATCGCGCTGCCCAACATGAATGCCATTCTCACCAGCATCCTGCTAGGCCTGACGGCGGCGGCAGCCAATATTTTTGGCGGGGCGATTATTGTCCAGCGGAACTGGGAGCGCCGGTATCTTCGCTACTTCGTAGCGATCGGCGCGGGATTCATGCTGGCCACCTCCCTCGTCGAGATGGTCCCCGAGAGCATCGAACTCCACGGAAGAGCGGCGGCGCTTCTGATCCTGCTCGGATACCTGATCATCCATTTCTTCGAGCACACCGTCACTCCGCACTTTCACTTCGGCGAAGAAACGCATCACGACGAATTCGTGCATTGGCACAAAGGCTATTCCGTTCTGCTGGGGCTGGTGATTCATACATTCTTCGATGGGATCGCGATCGCGTCGGGGTTCCTGGTTTCCAGCTGGCTCGGATGGCTGATCTTTCTCGCGATTTTCCTACACAAAATTCCGGAAGGCTTTACTGTCAGTTCTGTGATGCTGGCCAGCGGCCGAAGCCGGGGCGCGGCTTGGGGAGCATCCATCGTTTTAGGAGGATCGACGATTGCTGGTGTCTTAGTGATGGCGCTCTTTCGTCACCACGTCGGAGCCGGTCTGCCTCTGTCTGCTGGAGTCACGATTTATGTGGCAGCGTCGGACCTTATTCCTGAGGTAAACAAAGAGCCGGCGATGAAGATGGCGTTACTGGTTTTTGTCGGAGCTGCGCTGTTTTTCTTCCTGGATCACCTGTTCCATGCCATTTGAAACCCCAGCGCTCATCAGCGTTTGAAACTGCACGAACGGTGCTCAGTTCGTCCTCAGGCAAAAGCTCCGAAGGCAGCACTTTCCGTTATGACGCCTGATGAAGCGGACGACGACAAAAAGCCTCCGGTTTAACCCGAAGGCTTTTTGGGTCTTTTTGATTCAGACTAGTTGACTGTGACGGCCACCGGAGCCGACGGTATGCCATTGGCGACAACTACCATCGTGCTCGCTCCAGTTTCCATGGTCGTTGGAACATCGAAGTTGGTGGAAACGATCTTCGATCCTGTGGCGACGCCCATCGTGCTGTGATCATGCGTGCGGGCATAAAACACATGGCCAGTACCGGTGTTGGTGATCCGCACGAGCGGATAGTTGGTTGCAGTCTCGTACTCGTCTCCAAAAGCATTGGCCTGCGATAAACCGTTGAACTGCGTTCCGGAGATCTTGTAGGTCGACCCGCGAGTCAGGTTGGTCGGCGCGGTAGTGATAGTCGGAGCCCAGCCCGCCTGGTAGGTTCCAGCAGGGTTGTAGACTTCGCTCCCTCCCACCAGTATTTGACCTGTCGGCAACACCAGCAGGCAGCCGAAGGTAGACAACGTTTGGGTGAAGCTGGTGCCATCCCAGAGATACGAACCGAACGAGCCCTCGACCAGAACATCTCCATTTGGTAACAGGACAGCAAAGTCATCGCCCGCGTTGTCGGCATTCGGAAAGTCGGGCCCAACGCTCCATGTCGCGGTTTTGGTGTTGTAGATCGCAGTGTGTCCAGCTCCGCTTCCGGTGCTTGAGTAGGAACCGGTCGCGAAGACGGTGCCATCAGGACGCAGGATTGCCGGGCCGATTTCTCCCGGCGGATAGTAACAGTACTGTCCGTTTGGGCCGAACTGCAGGCAACCGAAGGGCGAAGGCGAGTGCAAGTCGACAATCGTACTTCCGGCGCTGGTCCAGCTTCGCGTTGTGGTCGAAAAGCGCTCGGAATTTGGGGCGTTCTTCACATCCATGGTGAGGATGCTTCCGTCCGCCAGCAAAGTCCAGCCTTCCTCGGCATTGAAGTCCGACTTTCCCGTCCCAGGCAGCGTAACCCACTTGAGGGTTTTTGGATTCAGCGCCGCCATGCCCGTAACTAGCTTGTTGCCGACAAGATAGTAGCCATTGGGGAGCATGGACGAAGGCGAGTCTCCAATGAACGGCCAACTTGCAGGCGCCGGCAAATTTGTCCAGGTGTTCTTCACCGGATCGTAAATGGCACCTAGATTTGTCAGCGTGAATGCACCGTTCAAATATTCGCCGCCGGTGATGACCACGCGGCCGTCGGCGAGAACGGCGGATGCGAACGCATCCGGCACGTACCCGGAAGGCAAATTCGCCATGCGGGTCCATGTGCCGTTGACATAGCTGCCGGTGATGTCCGGCGTGAGCTTGTACCAATCGGAATCGCTATTGCCCTGGCAAAGAACAGTTCCGTCGGTCAGTTGGAAACAGATTAAGGCGCCGTCCGGCGCCTGATGTGCCAAACGCTGTAGCGACTGGGCAAACAGGCTGGAAACAGAAAACAGAAATACCGCTGCGGTGAGAAACAACTTCCTGGACAAGGGAGAACTCCTTTTGGTTTGTTGGACCAGGTTCAGAATCCCGAATCAATGGGCTTGGGCAGGATACAACAACCTCGGTCGCGCGGAGGCTCGCGTGCCGGTTTTCATGCTGATTTTACAAAGGATGAAAGAATTTGCAACTGCGATCAGCAGCGGAGTCCTAGTCCACCGTGTGCTTGGCAGTGTAACCTTCGCGCGCCACCACTTCGTACTTCACGTCTTTGCCCTTCTGATCTTTCACTTTCAGCGGGCCGCCATCCGGAGCGACGACCTGAATCTTCAGCTTGCGGTAGGTGCCGTCAAGCTTTGTATTGGTCGGCGTGTAAGAAAGCGTGTATTGGTTGCGGATGTCGCTGGCGATGTCGTTGAACAACTCCGGATATTCCGCCTGGAATCGGGGGAAATAGGTGCGTCCACCGGTCATCGCGGCGAAAGTGCGAAGTTCGTTGTCAGCCTGCAGGTAGTCGATGTTGTGAACTTCGATGCCCATACCATGCGCCATCATGCGGCAGTAGTAGCTTGGGTGGGTCTCGCAATATTCCCGCATCATGAATCCCACACTGATGGGGAAGATCGTAATGTCCTTCGTGTCTTTAATTTTCTTCAGGATCTTGTCATACGTCATCTTGCTGAACGAGTCGATCCCGGTCGTGACCAGGATGATGTACTTTTTGCCTTCCACGCGGTCAAGGCGATCGATGGTGTCGTAGAGCGCGTCAAACTCGTTCGTCTCGGAAAATCCGGGAATGCGCATTTCATTTAGCGCGCCATAAATCGCCTTCTTGTCCTGCGTAAAGTCCACCAGGATATGCGGATTCATGTCGTAGTATTCGACCGCGACCCAGTCTTCTTTCTTCAGAACATTGGCAAACGAATATGAGGCGCGCAGCGCATCGATCATGAAAATGTAGTTCGTGGAGGCGAACTCCACCAGCAGCACCGCGGTAATGGGCGCTTGCGACACCGCGAAATGAGAAACCTGCTGCGGCACCCCGTCTTCGACAACCCGGAAATTTTCCTGCTTCAACCCGGGGATGAACTGCCCGTCTTTTGTCGTCACCATCACGTCAACATTGACCAACGGGACGTTTACTTTGAGTGAATAGTCGGGCAAGTCGTCAATTTTCTTCGGCTTGGGAGGCGGAGGGGGCGTCGGGGCCTCTTCTGCCGTCTTTTTCTTGGGGATTGCGTACGGGCCGACGTTATCGGTGGGACCTCCCGCATCGGCGGGGGCGTCCTGTTTCGGCTTTCCGTTATCCTGCGGCGCCGACTGGGTCGATGGCGTCGAATCCTGTGCCAGGACAGGCACATACGTCGCACTCAGAGCGAAGGCTCCAGCGACTAAAACAGCAAAAGAACGTCCCCAAAAACTGCCTGAAATCCTGCCCAAATGAGTGCTAAACATAGTGAATCCGGAAAAGTCCCTGTGCTAGTATAGACGCAAGGATTCGCAATTGGGATGTTTTCGGCAAGTCCCAGTCATCCCCCATCCGTACAACGTGTCTGAGATCGTCTAGTTCTAAGCATACTGGGCCCTTCACTGGACCCCTGTCGGGACTTTACATGAGAAAAGCAGTTCTCTCTCTGCTCACCTTTGGTCTATCCCTACCCACAATTCTGATCGCGCAGACTGCGCAGCCCACGATTTCGATCAAGGACGTGCATGCCGGCATGCGTGGTGTGGCGTATACCGTGTTTCAAGGCGTGAAGCCCGAACCCATGGATGTAGAGGTTCTGGGCGTGCTTCATAACGTCAATGGACCCAAGGGAGACATCATCCTGGTCCGCCTGCACGGTCCGAAAGTGGAATACACCGGGGTAGTGGCAGGCATGAGCGGAAGTCCTGTGTATCTCGATGGAAAGCTTGCCGGAGCACTGGCGTTCCGCATTGGTGAGTTCTCGAAGGAACCAATTGCCGGGGTCACGCCGATTGCCGACATGCTCGAGATCAACGCGCTCGACAAATCGCCCGCGGAAGAAGCATCGGCAGCCAAGCCCGGCATCGCAAACACCGTCGGAAAAACCGCGGCGCCTGGAGAGGGAACTTCTGTCGCATCGCTTCAGAATTTTTCCGATGTACTGAAGCCGATCGACACTCCACTTGTTTTCAATGGCTTTTCTGAGGACGCGGTGAAACAGTTCGCTCCCCAGTTCGCCTCCGCCGGAATCATTCCGGTCATGGGGGCGGGATCGGTGAGCGAAGAGAAGCAGCCGGAGCCGCTGGAAGCCGGATCGGCAGTCAGCGCAATCCTGGTCCGCGGCGACATGGATATCGCTGCAACCTGCACCGTCACTTATATCGATCCGCAACGTTTGCTGGCATGCGGACATCCGCTCCTGCAGTTCGGCTCCGTGGACCTGCCGATGAACAAGGCGCAGGTGCTCGCGACCCTGCCTTCGCCGCTGAACGCCTTCAAGATTGTGAATACGACCGAGCGTGCCGGAGTTTTCGTCCAGGACCGGCACACGGGAATTATGGGCGTCTTCGGAAAGCAGCCGGACATGATCCCCGTGACGTTAACAATACATAGCGGCACCAATACCAAAGATTTTCATTACGAAGTGCTGAACAATGCCCGGCTCAGTCCCGTGGCAATTATGGCGACGGTCTACAACGCGCTGCACGGCGTGAACGAATACGGTGAAGAGATCACGTATCGGATGAACGGCGCCATCAATGTGCAGGGCTTCCCCGAAGTTGGATTGCGAAACATGTTCGTTCCAACCGAGAACGGGCAACCGGCCGCGATGGCCGCCGCTCTGTCGCTGGGCGAGCGCTTCGGACGCATTTACGACAATCCTTACAGCGCGCCTGCAGTCAACAGCGTGAAACTCGATTTTGATCTCGTCCGCGAGCGCCGATGGGCGCGGCTCGAAAGCGCGCGCACCGATGTCACTGAGGTTCGCCCCGGAGACGAGATCACGGTAGAAACCGTATTGGCTCCTTATCGTGGGGAGCGCGTGGTGCGCCAGATTTCAGTGAAGATTCCGACCTCCGCCAGCAAAGGGAGCCTGCATATCCTCGTCAGCGATGGCGATACCCTCGATCGCATGAATCGCACCACTCCGGCATTCGGGCGCAAACTCGACCTGGCTTCGACGATCTCCATGCTCAATAAAGAGCATTCCAATAATCGCCTCTATGTCTCGCTGCTGGAAGCAGATCCCGAGGCCCGCGTCGCCGATAAAGTCATGCCCACATTACCCATCAGCGTGATGAACGTGATGGATGGCATGCGCGGCAATCAGGAGATGATTGTGAGCGGCGAATCCAATGTGGATGAAACCGCGACCCCTTCTCTCGATTATGTGGTTAGCGGGGCGGAGTTGCTGACCGTCACCGTGAAATAATCCAAAATTCTCCAAAGCAAGTATCTCGAACGAGGTTCGATCGCACGTCTTGGGCGGCAGATTTGAGCGTGTAGCTTTCTCTCGCCATGTGCCCGGTCTGCGCGCGGTGTGTCAATCAAAGGCGTTAGGCGGCAGCCGATCCAGCAATGCAGAAGGGTTACTCGCTGAACGTGCTCTGCAATTGCCGATACGCCTGTTGGGCAGTGGCAAGATCGCCGGATTTCAGTGCGCTCCCGACGGCCTCGAAATCCTGCTGCCGGCTCGAATTCCAAAAAGCATTGCCATTCGGAAACGGTCCGTGCTGGCCCAGGTTCTGGATCGTGACATAGTCCTGTTGCGCACTGGCAAGGTCGCCGTTTTCCAGCGCTTTGCCGAGCTGCTGTAAATCATGGTGCCGTATTCCGAAATACAAATCCAGTTTTTGAGGTGCTGAAGCCGAGGAAATGGCCGATGTCGACATAAGTTTCTCCTGCGAAAGAAACTGCACGACATTCACCAGATCGGATTAGAAGGCACTTGGCTTTACGAAAAATTTGACCTTCCACGTCGCGGGATTG
>JASLEQ010000195.1 GCA_030151135.1 Candidatus Sulfotelmatobacter sp.
GGCAGTCGGCCAGGTAATTCTCGATCAGCTGGAGAATGGACACCCCACATCGTCGGGATATACCGGTGCGGTATACATCCCGAGCGCAGCAAGTGCTTGCCCGCCAGCCCCGGCGGCGGGTCCTGCCACCAACTGCAACCAATTGACGCAGGGTAGCTGGAGTGGCGGTTATCCCACAGGCAACGGATCAGCCAATCCGTCGTGGAAGAGCATCTCGACCTCGAACTTCAACAGCTTCGTCGTGAATGGTCTAACTGGCGCGAAGAAGCTGCAGTTGCCATTTGTCCAATCCTCGAATTTGCCCCCGGCAACGGCATCCGTTGACATTATTCGTCGTCCCCAAGCTAGCGATTCCACCTTGCTGACGAACTCGCGAATGTACACGAAAGCTGAGATTCGGATTCTGCTGGCCGACACAATTCAAGACCTGCATCCGGAACGATCGGCAAGCTCCCTGGATTCTGACGATGTGCAACTCGTCATGTACTCGTCGGGCGGGTATACGCAGCTCACCCAGGGACCAGGAGCCGGTAGCTACATGTATTATGCTCAAGCGACCAACGGTACCAATGGGTGGACGACACCAACCGTTAGCGGCTGCACGAGTCCTTATCCTTTACACGGCGAAATCACCGGATCCAGCAAGTGTCAAGGCGTTTGGTTACGCGTGGAATATAAAGATGCGAACGATGCCTGGCACGGTGTGACGCGGGAGTGGTTGGGCTACGGCTTTGGCCGGTTTTATGACATGCCTCCTACGTCCCCGTGGCAAACGGGTAGCGCCTGCCCGTACTTAAGTGCGGCACCGAAAATCACGACGGCATCAGGCGTTTCGCAGCTGAACCTTAACGGCGCGACATATCCCCTCGGCCAGTGTTACAACCCAATCAGCCCCGCGATTCTGATTCTCCAACAGCTGCAGGTGAACAAGGCGGCATCGGCAGCGTACGAAACGGATACAACGAACGGCAGTGGGACCGCCACGAATTGGATTCCCATTAACTTCTATGACTCGCGTGAAGGCGAGCCGCGGGACAATGGTGCCAGGGCAACGAACTACGCCACGAGCAGCAACCCCACGACTTACACGGCATGCGGGCCGGCCGGCGTGATGAATGCGGTGGAGCTGGACGCGGGCAATCTCTGGCTTTGGCTCCAGCACAGTGCTCCGTACACGGGGGGTCATGGCAACCTTGTGAACAACACGGATCAGAGCGGCTACATTGTGTACTTCTCTGACCACCGTGGGATGATGCCCGACAGTCACGCACCCTACAATACGTTCTACAACCATCTTGCCGGGTCGTCAGGGCTGGAAGACGTTGTGAACTCCAGCTCATCTACCGGCGTGCAAGACAACGTCCTCGAGAATCCGGCGTACTACGGCTTCTCGCCCGAAGACGTCAACGATGACAGCGCGCTCGACACGCAGGGCCAAACCTATATTGGTGCCGGCTTCAACCTGAGCTCGACCTATTACGGCAAGCCCTACTTCCCAATACCGGCGAATCCGGTGAACTCGAGTTCGAACCAGGCCAACTGCAACACCAGCAGCTACTCCGGCGGTACGGCAACGACCACGGTATACGTCGGATCCGGAAGCCCTCAAAACAACATGGTGACTGGCCCCCGTCACGTTCTCCGGCTAGTAGACGGCGGCATGGGGGGAGCCAGCGGCATAACTACTTATCTGCCGAATCCGGGATCGACCACCGCGTACGGAGATGGATTCAGCGTCGTTTCTGAAGAGCCCGTCTACGTTTTGGGCAACTACAACAGCGGACCGTCCGATCCTTTCTGGCCCAGCCAGAATAGCCCGGCCGGCGCCTTGCACTCAGCCGCCGCCATCATTGCGGATGCGGTCACGTTGTTATCGAACCCGCCGTCCGGACAGACTGCACCGAACACGTACACTGGCTGGATGGATGCGGTCAGCTTCCTGGAACCGGGGCAGGTCGCCCCAAGCTGTGGTAGTTGCACGGATGGACGCAATGGCAACACGAGCTATTACCGGGTAGCAATCGCCGCCGGGAAAAGCATTCCGTTCCCGCAACCATCGTGGGCAGGTCAGGACTTTGGTACCGACGGTGGTATGCACAACTTCCTGCGTTACCTGGAGAACCGCGGCTACAACGGTGCCACGGTCAACTATGCAGGCTCACTCATCAGCATGTACTACTCGCAATATGCAACGGGCAACTTCAAGTGTTGCAACGTTGTGTACGGCGCTCCACAACGTAACTACTTTTTCGACTCGCAGTTCCAGAACCCCAATAACTTGCCTCCTGGCACACCGATGTTCCAGGACGTCGTCAGCTTGAGCTATCACGAAAGCTACACTCCGCAGTAAACAAGTTGAAGTAACCTGCCCCGGTCTTGTTCTTCCTTACAGGGAGAAAAAGACCGGGGCATTTATTTTTAGTGACGTTTCTTCCGGGCTAATACATTCCGATTATGCCGCCCGCTTCATCTCTTCTGTAAAATCCATCTCCGTCGAGTTGTGGGACTCGACGCGATCCCTCTCTTCTCATGACAAAAGTTCGCTCGCGCATTTTCTGGGTTCTGCTCTCTGTTTTCGGAGTCGCCGGATTCGGCTCTTTCATGTTTCCGGCATTCGTGATTCGGCCGTTCACCCGTCAAAGCCCGCGAGGATTGTGGTGGGCGATGGCCGTCCGCCAGCGCGCGCCGATTGTCTCTCTTCTGTGTGCCATCGTGTGCATGATTCTGGTTTCCATTCTTTGGCCGAAGAGCAGCAGGTGGAGCAGGGGCGCTTTGTCGGTCATTATGGCTTTGGTGGTCGCTGCAGCCACAATGTCCCGCCTGAACTACTTCGAATGGATGTTTCACCCGGTCGATGCCCCGGAGTTCCTGTCAGAATCCTCCAGCAAGCTCGATAGCAAGGAAATGATCCTGGCCGTCACTTATGGCTCCGACGCGCGCGCTTATCCCATCAGCCAGATGGCCTACCATCACATCCTTAATGATGTTGTCGGTGGAGTGCCGATCGCCGTCACCTATTGAACGCTCTGTCATACGGGTCTCGTGTGGACCCGCACAGTGAATGGGAGAGTTCTGCATTTCTACCTTGCGGGCATTAATAATCAGAATTTTTTGATGCGCGATAATGAGACCGGCACCTGGTGGCAGCAAATCACTGGAAAAGCCGTCTACGGGCCATTACGTGGCGCGGCACTCGATCTCGTACCTTACGACGAACTGAGCTATGGCGAGTGGAAGTCGGAAGTGCCGGAAGGTAAGGTGCTCGCTCCCGTTCCAAAATACGTGAAAGAGTACGACAGCAACTGGGAACCGGAAGTTCTGAAGCTTCCGGTCGTAATCAGTTTTCCGGGCACGGAACTGAAATCACGCGACGTGGTGGTTGGTCTCGAAGTCAGTGGTGCAAGCCGCGCCTATCCATGGGATGGACTCGTAAAGCAATCTCCCGTTATCGATCGAGTTCACGGCACGCCGCTGGTTATCGCGGTGGCGCCCGATGGGACGTCGTTCCGCGTCTTCATCGCTCGAATTGACGGCAAAGATGCGGAGTTCTTTTTGAAACGCGATGCACCCGAATCAGCGACGCAGCCATCCGTGCCAGCCTCCGACCCCAATCAAGGGAGCGCCGCCGTGCCACCCGCCAGCGCACCCGACACGGCATCTGCTCCTCCCAAATCCAACCTGCCATCCCCAAAGCCGTGGCTGCTCATCGACAGCACGACAGGCAGCGAATGGAATTTTCAAGGCTGCGCAATCGCTGGGCCGTCCCAAGGCAAATGTCTGGATCGCGTCCCAGCGCTGAAGGATTATTGGTTCGACTGGCGCAACTACCATCCCGAGACGACGATTTACAAACGCCAATAGAAATGGGCTCATGCTTGTGTGATCAAGTTGGGAAGGATTGTGCCATCACTCCGTTCCTGCGAATACAGTCCCCGCTGTTCGGCTGCAATCGTCGCCGAACCGAATTCATCGAACAACCGAGCCGGAGATCTGGAGATGGCAGTCGAACCCGTCGCACTCCAATTTCGTCTAAACTTTGAAAATATAATTTCAGTGGGAGGGGTTCTTGTCCGCAATCCGTGCCATTTTCTGGGACGTTGGCGGTGTCCTGCTCACCAATGCATGGGACCACTCGCAGCGCACGCAGGCGCTGGAGCGGTTTCACATCGATCCAAAAGAATTTCACGACCGACATGAAATGGTGGTGTCTTCGTTCGAGCGCGGAAAGATCAGCCTCGACGAGTACCTCGACCGAACCGTGTTCTTTTGCCCGCGCCCGTTCACGCGGAAAGAATTCCGTGACTCGATGCTCGCGCTGTCTCAGCCGCTTCCCGGCATGCTCGAATTCGCGCAGTCGCTGTCGAACACTGGAAACTACCTGATGGCCACAATCAACAACGAGTCCCGCGAATTGAACTACTACCGCATGGAGAAATTCGGGCTGCGAAAGATCTTCCGTCTCTTCTTCAGTTCATGTTTCGTCGGGCTTCGCAAGCCGGAAGCGGGCATCTACCGACTCGCGCTCGAAACCACGCAGATTCCGGCAGACGAATGTTGCTTCATCGATGACCGCTCGATCAACGTCGAAGCAGCCGTGCAGATGGGAATGCATGGCATCGAAATCCACTCGCTGGAACAGCTAAAACAAAAATTGGAGGAACTGGGCGTCAACGGCTGAAGAGGGTGCGGTTTGGAGAGCGACCGGAGTCGCGAGGAGATCTACTTCTTTGCTATATTTCCTTTGCCGACGCTACCTGATGGAATATCAGATTCCAGCATCCCAAGCGTGAGATCGCTTGACCAGCAATCCGCCGCGATTCTCCACTCGGTATTTATTTGTCTCTGCAAGACCCACAAATACTTTCCGCGGTCTTCCCTTCGTTTTCCAGTAGAGCTCGGGATCAGGGCCTTGTACCGGCCTGCTTCGTACGCCATCTCTCCCGAGACATCAACCCGAAGTGGCTCAATTTCCACTTCTCCGAGCCCAGCATCCAGTGCACCAAAGAAAAATTCGCGCACCGCCGCGGCTCCTCGGATCGGTGGACAATTCGATCTCATCACCAATCCATCCGGTAAATACAACTCAAGCAGATCATCGAGATGCTTGGTGTTGCAGCCCAGCACCCATTCCTGGGTAATCGCACGAACAGCCGCTTCAGCACGGCTCAGATCGCCGCGCAATGCCATCGTAGTGGAGCGGATCTTATCTTCGCGCGCCGCATCTCGCATCGGCTCTGAAGTACGCGAGTACGCCCCCTCTTGCGCGCCCGGAAAATAATGATGGTGATAGTGATGATGATAATGATGCGTCTCATTCCCCGTGGGGCGCGTCATTGCGGCTCTGCCTGCGGGGTCCGCATATGGATCGGCTGGCGCGGGGGCAGTTGTCGACGCATTATGCCCAGCCTCTAATCGTTGTCGCGCAAGCTTATCAGCAGCGCCCAGCGCGGCACCGCACGAACCGCAGAACTTGTTTCCTTCCCGGTTGCGGTATCCGCAAGTCTTACATGGAACCCCGGTGCTATCGGCGGCGAATTCGCTTGAACCTGCCTCGGCATCCTGCTCCGCGGCGAATTTCTGCGCGGCATCCATCGCGGCGGCGATTGGATCGGTGGATCCTTCCAGATGCAGCTTGCCTTCTTTGAGACTGCGAAAAAAGTCGTCAAGATCGGAATTACCGGTCGAACTATCCGTTTGTTGAGGTTGCACCGCTGGTTTTTTTTCGCTTTTATTGGCCACGAATCAAGTACCCGCTGGACGATTCTAGCCCACCCATGTGGCAGATGCTATCGGCTGGAAAAAACGATCTTGCCTTCGGTTTCGGTGGGCACGCCGTTGCAGGTCGCTGGACGGTACCGCCACGCACGCACTGTCTGCAAAACGCGCCGGTCGCCAGTAATTCCCGCGCTTTCCAGAATCAACGGGCTGTGTACCCTGCCATCTACTCCGATGATGAAACTCACTTTTACATTTCTACCATCTGCGCCGGGAGTAGACAGCGGATTGGGAGTCGTCAATGCTTCGGGGGCTTGAACGTTTTCGCACGCGGGACGCGAACTCACATGCGGAACATCCACGTACTGTGACGCGCGCCGCAGAGTGCGCGAAACCTGAAGGTCGCGTTTTTCCAACAAAGAGCTCGTCGACGGAACCACCTGCGTCGTCGCACTCAGTAAACTCGGAATACCCAATGCGAGCAAAGCAGCGAATTCTCGATATCGAAACATTGGTTATTCAGTCCACGCAAGGTTGTAGCGCGCTACTGAGCCCACAATCTAAAGTCCTACAACGGTTTTGTCAATAAGGACTTGCACGCAGTTCCTCATGTATAGCATTGCAAAATAGTGCACTGCGGTTTCATTGAGAGCCCTGCCGCAAAGTGATAAGTGTGATTTCGGGGGGGCAATCGAAGCGAATCGGCAAACGCACGGTACCAATTCCGGCGGTTGTATAGAGCGTAAGATCGCCTATCCGGTAGAGTCCGAGGACGTATTTCTTGCCGAGGTGTGGCAAAAACAAGGGAGGCATCAGAGGAAATCGGACCTGTCCACCGTGAGAGTGCCCGGATAGTTGTAGATCAACGGGATAATGCGCGACATGATCGGCATAATCTGGCTCGTGTGCGAGCAAAACTGTTGCCTCACCCGAAGGAATGACGCTAAGAGCGGATCGTAAATCGGGCCTGCCGTCCAAAGCGTCATCAATGCCGCTTAACCAGAATCTGCCACCCTCCCTTTCGACTGGAACCGCCCTGTTATCTAGTATCTGAATCCCTTTGGACATCAGAGCGCCGGTCACTCGGGGTGCATCGGCGTAATCGTGATTTCCGAGAACTGCCCACAGCCCAAATGGCGCCTTCATCTGCCCCAAAAGCTCCGCGCACGGTTCCGCGGCAGCCGCGCCCTCGGCTGGATCTCCCAGGGCCGGAGCGGTCACGAAATCGCCCGTAAGAGCAATCAAATCAGGACGCACTGCCTTAACGATCTCAACGGATTTCCGAATGGGATGTACTGAGAAGACCGAGTCGTAGTGAAAGTCACTGAGGAGGGCGATTGTGAAGCCGTCGATTCGCGACGGCCAACGCTTGAGCGCGACTTCTTTGCGAACCAGTAGCGGCAGATTCGGTTCGATCAGAACCGAATCAATGCCGAGTGCCGTTACGGCGCCCCCGGCAGCCATCTTGAAAAATCTGCGTCTGTTAACGGGTAGAAAGGACAAGCGATCTCGGCCAGGAGCGGACTTACCCAACAGGGTCTCCACTCCTCAGGATACGCGACAATCCGCGACCGCGTCAGGCTAGAAGCTGAAGGTAGCCTGCAAATCGATGCGTCGCACTGCGGCCCCTGTCGAGAACGGTCCTCCTTGCAATCCATTTGGCTGGTCGAAAAATGGCGAACCTAGAACACCGCTCGGATTCCCCACGTTCACTTTGTTGAAGACATTGCGCACATTCGCACCCAGCGTGAGATTGTAACGACGATCGGTACTCGGGCCGCTCATCGAGGGTCCCCCGCCAAACAGAGGACCGTGCCGGTGGCCGCCGCCCGGTCCACCTGGGCCCATTCCATCTCCTGCCGTTCCCTTCACCTTTGCGCCAAACCCAATGGTCTTCGTAAAGCGCAGATTTAGTGACACGTGAGTTGGCCCCTCCGCGTAGTTGATAGGAAGCAACGGAGCACTGGCCGACGGCCCGGCAGCGTCAAACGTTCCCAGAGGAGTACACCATACCGTCGAAGAAGGATTGTTCACGTTCGTCGCGCAAGCCGCATGAGAGACGAGTCCGGGGCGGTCGTTGAAAATCGAATCCCCATTTATGTCGTTCGGAGCGGTGATGTTAAACGGAGACCCGGTACTGGCGACCATGAACGGACTTAATCGCATCATGTATGGCAGCGAGATGCTGCCTCCCAGAAATAACCGGTGACGAATGTCGAACGAGGCTCTCCCA
>JASLEQ010000206.1 GCA_030151135.1 Candidatus Sulfotelmatobacter sp.
TTTGGAATTGGGACGTGGCCGAAGCGTTCATCGGCTCAGACTTTGCGAACATCAAACGCTATAAGGAATTCGAGATCTCGCCGCGCGGCGAGTGGGTCGACCTGGATATTGACCTCGACCGGCAACACGACGACAGCGGCTGGAAATGGAATTCCGGCTTCGAGGTTTCGGCGCGCATCGATCAGGCGGCGCACGTTTGGTATGGAGCGATGAAAATTCCATACGCTTCCATCGATACGCGCCCGGCCCAGGTCGGCAATACCCTTCGCATCAATCTTTTCCGATGTCAGGGGGCGAGTCCGGATCGAAAATATCTTGCCTGGCAGCCGCCGATGCGTGACGGCTTTCATACGCCAGAGAAGTTTGGAACTCTGAAACTGGTGAAGTGAAAGCTGCATCGAGTTCCACGGCGAAGCCCATCATCGCGCTCGAATACGGCTGCACCCACGGATTAATCTCGCGGGAAATCATCGGCACGCGCCGGCAAACCTTCTCCTTTGTCCAGCACGTTGAAATATTGGGGACGCGCTTTTTCCCACTCGACCATGCTGAGACCTGAAGGATCGTAAGAAATACGTCCGGCGCGAATGGTCATACGCGCCGTGAGTTTCAGGTTTCCATCCATGCGCGCAACCCCGCAATCGATGTAGCTGAAATGACCCTTCTCCAGATCGAGGACCGCAATGTCAGCGTCTTTGCCGACGGTCAATGTCCCCAGGTCTGGCCGGCGAATTTCGGAAGCGGGATTAACCGTCGACCTGCGAACGATGTCATCCAGCGGTACGCCCATGTTGAGGAATTTCGACATCACATTCGTCATGCTGACGACCCGGTAATCGCCCATGTGCAAATCGGTGGACATGGAGTCAGGGATGAATCCTTGTTTTACCGCGGGAACCGCAGCGCGGAACCAGAAACTGCCCGCGCCGTGTCCAACATCGAAAATCACCCCGCGCGCTCGCGCTTCCGCCAATGCAGGATTTAATTTTCCGTCCGGCAAAATAATGGGGAATTGCTGCGCAAAAACGTGTGTGTGAATATCGCCAGGCCGCATTTTCTTCAGAATCAGATCTTCATAGGTCCGATCCGGACGCGGCCAAAAATCGTACATAACCGGAACATTGGCCAGCGTCGCGCATTCGATCGCGCGGTCGACGGCCGCCCATGGCACGTGCTCCGCGTCCCATGGCAGCGAAGTCCAGTAGTGCGCTGTCTTCACGCCGACGATGAAGTCGCGGTATCGAGCGATCGTAGCGGCGCAAGCCTTCGGGTCCATCTCATCGAGACTCTGTTCAAGGCCGCCATCCATGCCGTTTCCGACGATGTTCAGGAATGCGAGCACGCGCACGACGGAACGATCGATGACCTCTTCTTTTTCTTGCAGAAATGTTTCGGCGCCTGCGGTCCCCGCGTCGACGATGGTCGTGACTCCCGACTCCAGCGCCATATCGGCCGGAATGCCTAGGGGAAGAAGGTGTACGCGCGCATCGGGCGCAAACCAGTTCAGAGGCGCCCCGCCATGGCCGATGTGATAGTGGATGTCAATCAGTCCGGGAGTGACATATAACTTCGACACGTCCACGACTTTCCCCGCCTGCTCCGCCGGAATATTTTTCTCAACAGCCGCGATCTTCCCCTGCAGTATCGCAACATCACGAACGTCATCCACGTGATTCGCGGGATCGATGACGTGTCCACCCTTCAGGAGCAGATCGTAATGCGGAGGATTTTGAGCGACAGCAGTGAGAGAAAGTGCGACCACAATGACGGCGGCAGACACGATTGCGAATAAGTTTTTCATCAATTCTTCATGGCCCTCATAATTTTGTCGAAGCGAAAGTTTATTCGCATGAGACAGGATTGTCATTAGTGATGAACAGCGCAGTGTTGTAAACCGCTGACTGCTGGCGTAATCTGATCGGCTCATTGAAAATTAAATTTCATCAGGCAAGAAAGAGCAGCATACAAGGAATCATGGATCGTCGCAGTTTCGTAAAAGCTGGTTGTCTTGGTAGCGCCTCTCTATTATTGCCGGGTCTGGATCCAATGCTGCGCGGAGAGACTGCTCCTGCGGTGCCCGCGATTGAAGTGCATGGAATGCCCGGCTACCAACCTTCCCCCCTTGGAATGCCCGGATTATTTCCCGGTCGAGTCGTTGAGATTCGAGATCCCAAAGCCATCGTACGCAACCGCGTCTCACAGCCAATTGTGAGCCGTCTGCTCGACCAGGCAATGAAAGGGTTAACGGGAGCAACCTCAGGTCGAGAGGCTTGGGCAAGTTTTGTCGAACCAAAAGATGTTGTCGGGATCAAGATCAATCCATCCGGCGCCCCGGCCTGTTGTTCTTCTCCGGAAATCATCCGCGAGATCATCGCCGCCGTTGAGTCGGTTGGAGTGCCCAGGCGAAATATTTTGGTCTACGACCGATATTCGTACGAAATCGATACTGGAAGTTATCAGGCTCTACTGCCAACCGGCATTCGGATCGTCGGGATCCAGGACGCTTTTGTGAGCGGCAGCGCCGGCTATGAGACCGGCATTTATTGCGAGGCCAGTTTTTTCGGCGAGTGGGAAACTAGATCGTACATGGCAACCGTGGTGGCACAAGAAGTAACAAAAATCATCAACGTGCCCACGATGAAAGACCACTCGGCTTCGGGAGTCACTGGGGCCCTGAAGAATCTTGCGTACGGAACATTTAACAACGTCGCGCGAACCCATCTTGCTCCTTACTCTTTCACGAATCCACTGATCGGATTCATGTGCACGGCTGAACCGCTGCGGTCGAAGGCCGTGCTTCACGTCATGGATGGCATGCGTCAAGTTTGGCATGGAGGTCCGCTAACCCAGGTCCAGGAATTCATCGATCAACCCGGCATATTGATGGTGTCGACCGATCCGGTGGCGATGGATACTGTGGAACTTGCAGCGATCGATAAGAAACGGGCCGAGAAAGGCGCTCCCTCGGTGTGGGCCCGTGATCCGAGTAGCATCACTCCGGACACGAATGCCTTTTTTCACGATGCCGGCAAAAATCTGTTCTTCCGCCAGCCGGGACATATTGCGGCGGCGGGAAAACTTGGCCTCGGTATCGGCGATCTGAATCAGATTGATCATCGCGTTCTCTAAGTCAATGATCTCGGAACCAGCGGAATCCAAATCTCTTCGCAACTGGCCAACGTTACTAGGCGACAACGCGCGGACGGGTGGGCAGGGGCCGCATCCAGCACGTTCTCCTGAAAAAGCGCTCTGGCAGTTTCGCACCGGCGCAGTGCGCTCTGCCCCCGTTCTCGTTGATGGAATGTTGTACGTGACCTCGATGAGCGGGGTGGTCCACGCAATCGTTGCAGCTACCGGAGTTGCCGCATGGAAGTTTGATGCTCCGGATCCAGTGCATTCCACCCCTTCTCTCTTTGGGAATTCGATCTTCTTCGGTTGCGATAATGGCAAGCTCTATTCCATCGACCGCAGCTCGGGCAAGAAGTTGTGGGAAGCGTCTTCCCAGGATGAAATCTGGGGCTCGGCAGCCGTTCGCGACGGGGTTGTCTATTTCGGAAGCGCGGATGGAACTCTCTATGCCGCGGACGCCGGAACCGGCAGCACGCGATGGTCACAGCGCCTCGGCGGAAGGATCTACTCGACGCCACACGCGGAAGAGCGGCACGTCTATGCCGGTTCCGGCGATGGAACTGTTTATTGCCTGGCAACGGATTCCGGAAAAATTGTTTGGGGGACGCCGACCGGCAACGGTATCGATTCCTCTCCAGCCGTGGCGGATGGCATCGTTGTCATCGGTTCTGAAGACTTTTTTGTTTATGCGCTGGATGCAGATACCGGAGAGGTCCGATGGAAGCACGAAACCGGGTTGGGCATCGCATCGTCCCCCGCGGTTTCAGGAAACCTCGTCGTTGTCGGGAGCAAGGATGGGTTTCTATACGCCTTCGACCTTCGCAGCGGTCGATTGCGCTGGAAAACCGAGGTCGGCGAAGTCGTCACCACTCCAGCAGTGATTGGAGAGGGCGCAATCTGCATTCAGAGCGGAGGTCTGGTGGCTCTCGACCCAGGAAGCGGAAAGATCCTGTGGAGAGCAGGCCTCGGGGCGGCATTGCAATCTGTTCCCGTCCTCGCGGGCGGCTGCATTTACGTCGCAAGTTTAAGCGGTGAGATTTATGCGCTTCGATAAGCAATGGGCGGTCGCGTTAATCCTACTGGCTTCTTCATTCATTTCAACCGCCCAAACCTCCGACCCGCAGGTTCTCGTCTATAAGAAGAAATACGTGATGGGCACGGTCTTCGAGATCGCGGCCTATGCCGTATCCTCGGATCAAGCCGCATTCGCCATCGACAAGGCCTTTCACGAAATCGTCCGCATCGACGGCCTGATGAGCAACTACCAGCCGGACAGCGCACTCAGCATCTTGAATCGATCGGCTCACTTCCATGCCGAGAAAGTTCCACCGGACTTGTTTCGCGCGATCGAGAGAGCACTGCAGTTTTCAAAGCTCTCTGGCGGGCGATTCGATATCACAGTCGCTCCTCTGGTGAATTTATGGAAGGCAGCTTTGGCGGGCGATTCAATTCCAACCCCAGAGCAGCGCCAGAAGGCGGAAGCTTGTGTTGGATACGAAAAGATTGAATTGACGCCGCCGGACGAGGTCACATTTCACTCCTCCTGTCTGCAACTGGATTTAGGTGCCATCGGTAAGGGATACGCAGTGGAATCTGCATCAGGCATTCTGCGCGCTTCGGGAATTCGAAACGCATTTCTGAACGCCGGAGGAAGTTCGATTTTGGCGATGGGAAGTCCTCCCGGGCAGACCGCCTGGCTTGTGCACCTCCGCGATCCATCTCACAAGATCGACCCCTACGTCATGCTGAAGGATCAAAGCATCGCCACTTCAGAACAGACCGCTGGTTCGTTGCTGGGACCGGAATCTGCTGGTCACATCATTGATCCAGTTACAGGACGGCCTTCCGAGAGTCCGTTTTCAGTCACCGTCATTACACCCTCGGCAATTCCTTCTGATGGGCTATCCACCACCTTGCTTCTTCTTGGTCCGAAAGCTGGTAAGCCGTTAGTCGCGGGGATGTCCAACATCTCCGCGATATGGATTTCGCCAAAGGCAGAAATCGAAACTGTGATGAACGGACCGCAGATTCATTTTGGTGGAAAGTCCTGATTGGCGGGGATACGAGAATAGAGTTCATGCATATTAAACGAATCATCCTGTTGTGCTGTAGCGCACTGATCTGTCAGTTGGCTTGGAGTTCAGTATTCGTTAAGTGGACCGATGCCGCGTTACCTCCGGCCAGTTCACTTGGCGTGAGCGAAATTGTGGTTCCTTGGCAGCCGTCGATTCGTTCGGGTTTGCTGTCTACGGCAAAGAAACAGGGATATCGGGTCTATGTGGAAAGCTCGATGAAGCAG
>JASLEQ010000212.1 GCA_030151135.1 Candidatus Sulfotelmatobacter sp.
GCTGCTCAATCTCGATCGTGCTGATCTTCGACGTACCCACGTTCACCGTTGCATATCCAGTTTTCCCGGCAATGACCGCGCCCACCGTCACTACTCCCGGCGCGTGAAAGGTGACCTCGCCAGACTCATCAGCTCCCGCCAGGTCGAATGGCGCCGCAAACCATACGGACACCTTGGCATCAATCGGATTTCCGGATGCATCCTTGGCCGCCGCGCTGAACTTCACTTTCTCCCCGACATGCGCGTCCAGGGTTTTGGGACTGATCTCGACAACCGCTGGAGCCACTGACGTGCTTGCCGCCTCTTGCTTCTGGGCCGGCGAATCCTGCGACCATGCTCCCGAAGTCACAAAGCTGAATGCGACAGCGACAACCAATGCGCTGCGTTTGAACATGTGCCCTCCGAATGAAGTTCTCTAGCTGCTCCGCGTCCTCTGCGGTAAATAGCTTGTTACTGCTTGCCCGCTTCCGTCTTCCAGAAATCAAGTCCCGCCGCTTGCGACCCGACGTCGACAGTTGCCACCGTCTTCAATGCCGCGAGATCGATCACTTCCACCGTGCCGGGCTCCGCGCCCACGCCTTCCACGCTGATGAATGCATACCGGTCATCCGGCGTCACCACGGCTCCGTGCACAACTTTCCGCTTCGTCGGGATCCTCGCCAGCTCTTTTCCGCTCACCGGATCGAACACCGACACCGATTGTCCCCGCTTGTTCGTCGCGATCAGCCGCCCATCCTTCGTCATCGCTAGGTTGTACACGCCATTCCCGGCGGGAAATCGCCGGATCATTTTCCAGCTTGCGGTGTCAACCGCCACAACCTCGTTCGATTGATTGCACGCCACGTAAACCGTCCCGCCATCATTCGAAGGCTGCGCCCAGGTCGGCGTGCACACCGGCTTGTGATCGCCCATGTGCATCTTCTGATCGCCGCCCGCCGGATACGGCGCGCCCGTCATCCCCATCTCTTTTCCGGGGGTCACAACAAAATAGCGCGATACCGCAAACTTGCTGGTGTCGATCTCCACCAGCATGTCGTCCATCATGCATGCCGAATAATGTTTCGTCCCTGCATGATTCAGGCGCGATCCATGCGGCATGGTGCAGGTCGTAATCCGCTTTACTTCGATCATCTGGTCCGTCGCCACAACCGAAATCGACGACGGCACCATGTCGCCATGAAAATTCGCATTGGCAACGTAAATAAAATTTCCGTCAGGCGTGATATCTGTCGTCGCCGGGAACAATCCAAGGCTGACGTATTTCACCAGCGCATTGCTGCCGGTCCGATACTTCCACGCCGAACCCTCGGGACGCCCATGCCCCTCTGCTACATAAAAGAATTGCTTGTCCGGAGAAACCGCGATCCCATGCGGCCCGTTGATGTCAGTCGGCATCAGCCCGGTTCGAGTTTCGTTCTCGATCTTCAGTCCATTCGGCCCGAACCGCAGCAGCACGATCTTGTCCGCCGATTCGCAGACAACGTACACCAGATAATCCTGTTTGGGAGGATCAGTAATCGGACTCGAGGCCTGCCCCGCGCAGCCCAGCGCCAGCGCCAAAACGCACCACGCCAGCCACACGAACCACGAGCGAACCCCGGTTCTGATGTCAGGAGATACTACGGTCCAATTGTGCAAGATAAAGTCTTCGTCCGCGAGACGACCCCAGAATCGTGGACTAATCTAACACACGCCCCGAATCTCGGAAGTCTTGAGATATGAAAGGGCGCGGTCTCATGCCGCGCCGTGAGGCCCCTTATGAAACTCGGCTTCACCGCCTGAGGTCGACTGGCAACTAACTCGGTCGTGTAATCGCTCCCTGCGATGCCGACGCAACGAGCGCGGCATACTTTGCGAACACTCCCGTCGGATACCGCGGCTCCGGCGCTTTCCATCCTGCCATACGCCGGCGCAACTCGTCCTCGCTGATCTCCACCTCGAGCACCCGTTTCTTCACGTCGAAATTGATCATGTCCCCATCGCGCACTGCGGTGATTGGCCCCCCTCGCGCCGCTTCCGGAGCCACGTGCCCTGCCATCAGCCCGCGTGTCGCGCCGCTGAAACGTCCATCGGTTAACAGCGCCACCGATTCACCCAATCCTTCGCCTACCAGCGCCGCGGTCACACCAAGCATCTCCCGCATTCCCGGACCGCCTTTCGGCCCCTCATTGCGGATCACCACAACGTCGCCAGCCTTGATTTTTTTCGCGCTCACTGCCGCCATCGCGTCTTCTTCCGACTCGAACACCCGCGCCGGACCGCGCTGCTGCAGCCGCTCGTGCCCGCTGATTTTCGCCACGCATCCTTCCGGAGCAAGATTTCCTTTCAAAATGACCAGCCCGCCGGTAGCCTTCAGCGGCTTTTGAATGGGCGCGATCACTTCCTGTCCCGGCGTCTCCGTCGCGTTCTTCGCCTCATCGGCAATCGTTTGCCCGGTCACCGTCTTCGCCGATCCATGCAGGTACTTGCCTTCCATCAACCGCTTCGCAAGCAGCCGGATGCCGCCTGCTCGGTGCATATCCGCGGCTACGAATCGGCCCGAAGGTTTCAGATCAGTCAGAAATGGCGTGCGTTCGCTGATCGTCTGAAAATCATCAATCTCCAGCTGGACTCCCGCCTCGCGCGCGATCGCCAGCAAATGCAGCACCGCGTTCGTCGATCCGCCGCTGGCCGCCACCGACGCGATCGCATTCTCAAACGCGTCGCGCGTCAGAATATCCCGCGGCTTCAATCCCTGCTTAAGGACGTTCATCACCAGCTTTCCGCATTCAAACGAAACATGGTCCTTCTGCGCATCCATTGCCGGGATGCTGTTGAACCCCATCGGAGACAGCCCAATCATCTCCATCACCGTCGACATCGTGTTCGCCGTATATTGACCGCCGCACGCTCCCGCCGCCGGACACGCCACGTCCTCCAGTTCTTTCAATTCCGAGTCCGACATCTTCCCGGCCAGGTTCGCGCCAATCGCCTCGTACACATCCTGAATCGTCACATCTTTCCCGCGATAGCTCCCCGCCGCAATGGTCCCTCCATACAACACGACCCCTGGAAGATTCATCCGTGCCAGCGCCATCCCCGCCGCCGGAATCGTCTTATCGCATCCCACCACGCAAACCACCGCGTCAAACATCTGTCCGCGGCACACCAGTTCGATCGAGTCCGCAATCAGTTCGCGGCTCACCAGCGACGCGCGCATGCCTTCGGTGCCCATCGTCTCGCCATCCGAGATCGCGATCGTGTTGAATTCCATCGGCGTCCCGCCCGCCTCGCGGATGCCTTCCTTCACCTTCGCCGCCAGCCGCCGCAAATGAAAGTTGCACGGCATCGTCTCAATCCACGTGTTCGCCACGCCGATCAGAGGACGACTCAGGTCCGCATCCGTGAATCCCACCGCTTTGAACATCGACCGGGCGCCCGCGCGTGAACGCCCCTCCGTAAGCCCACGACTGATATGTTTCAGATCCATATGATTAGTCCCGCTGAAAGAGTACAGGAGAAGAAATCAGGTTTCAAAGTTTGAGGCCGTTCCAGTAACCCGGGCGTCCCTCCCGCAGGTTTGTCTAGAAACTCGAAACGTGAAACTGTCTCTACACAAAAACGGGGAACCCGCTTTGCAGGTCCCCCAAGATGCATGACGCTGCCCAGGGATCGTCATGCTTGCCCAAACTTAAACTCGATTACGCGCGCGCTGCCGCCCGCTGGGACTCAACCCCTACTCCCGTCGGCGGATGCCCTACCCACGCGCTCTGCGCCACGCCCGTCCCGACGAACACGACGTCGGTGATCGAATACCATTCGCGGTACAGCTGGCCAACCTGCTTCGCATTCACATCCAGGATCAGCGTTACCTGGTGATCACGCTCGCCCTGCTCCGCCTTCACATAGGGCAGGTCAAGACCGCGGCGCGATGCGGCATTCAGGATGCGCATCAAGGTTCCTTGTGTATTGCGATAGCAGACATGAAAGCTTTGCATGATCTCTCCCCTTACTGCGTTGGTTCTTCTTCCAGCAACATCTCTGACAGCGCTGCGCCCGCCGGGACCATCGGAAACACGTTGGCCTCGGGCGCGCAATCGAACACCAGCAACTCCGGATCCGGCGAGTGCAGGAACCGATCGATCTGGTCGCCCGTCTCCTGCGATACCGGAAACTCCCGCATGACGTCTTCTTTCATGCGGAAGCTGTGAATCTTGTAAGCCTTCGCGATCTCCACAAAATCAGGGTTGTCGCTCAAGTCGGTCTCGGCATAATTGCGCTCGTAGAAAAGCTGCTGCCATTGCCGCACCATGCCGAGATACTTGTTGTCGATGATGACCATCTTCACCGGCAGGCCCAACCTGTGCACCGAGGCCAGTTCCTGGATGTTCATCTGAAATCCGCCATCGCCCGACACGCACAACACGCAAGTGTCCGGCTTCGCAAGCTGCACTCCCACCGCTGCTGGAAGCGCAAAGCCCATCGAGCCCAATCCACCGGAAGTAATAAATCCCCGCGGAGAGTCCGCGTGATATCGTTGCGCTGCCCACATCTGGTGCTGCCCGACGTCGGCAATGACTACGCTGTCTTCCGGCAGCCGGCTGAACAGCTCGTCCAGGAAACGAATCGTCGGCTGCGCCAGCCCCCGTGGATCAAGCTCCGCGCGATCTTCGCCGCAAGCCACTCCACGCCACTCCGTGAAGTCGGAGATCTTGTGCCGTCGCAACTCCGCCTCAAATGCCGGAATCGTGTCGGCCAGATCTCCAATCACCGGTTTCTCGCAAGGACGCACGCGATCCAGTTGCGCTGGATCAATTTCGAAATGCACGATCTTTGCATGGGGCGCGAAGCGCGAAGGATCGCCCGTCACCCGATCGTCGAGGCGGGCTCCAAACACCAGCAGCAGATCCGTTTCATGCAGCGCCATGTTCGCCGCGCGAGTTCCATGCATGCCGACCATGCCCAGATAATAAGGAGCCTGTTGTGGAACCGCGCCAAGTCCATGCACCGTCGCGAACGTCGGAATGTTCAGCGTGTCCAGCAGGCGGCGTAACTCCGGGATCGCTCCAGAAAGCTTCGCCCCTGCTCCCACCAGCGCCACAGGCTTTTTCGACTGCTGCAGCATGGCGACAATCGTGTCGCTGCAAGCTCCCTCGGACTTTGCTTCCGCAGCCTTGGCGTGCGGCGTGAACTTCACCGCCCCCGCGAATTCTTTCTTCGCCTTCAGCATGTCCGTCGGGATATCGATAACAACTGGCCCCGGACGTCCGCTGCGCGCCCAATAAAATCCCTCCGCAATCACATCAGGAATTTCGTCGATCGTCCGAACCAGTCGGCTCCACTTCGTCAGCGAAAGCGTCACCCCGAAAACATCCGTCTCCTGGAAAGCATCCGTGCCGATCAGCGCACTGCGTACCTGCCCCGTGATGCACACCAGCGGAACCGAATCCATCTTCGCGTCTGCTATGCCCGTCACAAGATTCGTCGCGCCCGGACCGCTCGTCGCCATCGCGACGCCAACTTTCCCGGTCACACGCGCATATCCTTCTGCCGCGAAAACCGCTCCCTGCTCATGCCGAGTCAGCACGTGACGCACGCCGCTTCCATCCAGCGCGTCGTACAAAGGCATGATCGCGCCGCCCGGATAACCAAAGACCAGGTCCACGCCCTCAGCCCGCAGGCACTGCAGAACGATGTCGGCTCCCTTAAGCATTCACCACCCGTAAAAGACAAAAATGGGGATGCCCCACGTCTCGCCGGTCTTGCCAGACGTGGGAATCCGAAACTTGATGGAATCCCTTACGCATTCACGACCTCTTTGGTGCTCACCGCCGGAGCCGACTTCTTGCCTTCCTTCGGCAGCCAGCTCATCATCCCGCGAAGCTGCGCTCCCACAATCTCGATCGGGTGCTTCTTTTCTGCTTCCCGCAATTTGTTGAAGTTCGGACAGCCCGCCTTGTTCTCGGCAATCCATTCCTGGGCGAACTTGCCCGACTGGATGTCCGCTAAAGTCTTCTTCATCGCCTGCCGCGTCGCGTCGCCCACAACTTGTTCGCCGCGTGTCAGGTCACCATATTCCGCGGTATTGGAAATCGAATAGCGCATCCGGTCCAATCCGCCTTCGTAAATCAGGTCCACGATGAGCTTCACTTCATGCAGGCACTCGAAATACGCGATCTCAGGGGCGTAGCCGGCTTCAACCAGCGTCTCGAATCCCTTCTTGATCAGCGACGTCAAACCCCCGCAAAGCACGGCCTGCTCGCCGAACAGATCGCTTTCCGTCTCTTCCTTGAAACTAGTCTCGAGAACTCCCGCTCGTGTCGAGCCGATCCCATGCGCGTAAGCCAGCCCCAACTCATGAGCCCGACCGCTTGCATCCTGGTGGATCGCGAGCAGCGACGGAACTCCTCGGCCCTCGGTATACACGCGGCGAACCAGGTGCCCCGGGCTCTTCGGCGCGATCATCACCACATCCACATCGTTCGGAGGAACGATCGTCTTGAAATGAATGCTGAATCCGTGCGAAACACCCAACACCTTTCCCGGATGCAGATACGGCTTGATCGACTTTTCGTAGAGTTCGCCCTGCGTCTCGTCCGGCGTAAGAATATGGATCCAGTCCGCGCGCTTCGCGGCCTCATCCGGAGCAACCACCACCATTCCATCCGCTCGCGCCTGCTGCGCACTCTTGCGTGTCGGATCAAGTCCGACGATGACTTTCTGCCCGCTATCGCGAAGATTCTGCGCTTGCGCGTGTCCCTGGCTGCCGTAGCCAATAATTGCGATCGTCTTGCCTTTCAGCACCTCGGGCTTCGCATCGCGTTCGTAAAAAATAGTGACTGCCATCGCGTTCCTCTCGTTCCTGGTACTGCAAAATGGGGAAGGGCATCGCCTTCGATTGCGGGTCCGGCTGTTTTAGCCAGCCTGTTCTGCAAACCGACCGGTCGGTCGGTTATATCCCATCCTAATTTCTTGTACATACCCGTGTCAAGACCCTGCTCGTTCTTACTTCGGTTACCTCCCGGTTGCCGTTTGAACCCCAGCAGATCGTGCAAGGCGGCGACTCCCCAAAACGCGATCGCTTCGGCCCTCCCTTTCACAGTGTCTCCGTGGCGGATTCGCAGGGTCTATGGTGGCATTCCGGCCCGCAACTGTTTACCATGGCACGCGATGCCCCGCGAGACCCTCGTCGATTCCCGCCAGGAAATCCTTCGCACCGCCGCCCGTCTTTTCCAGCAGCGCGGTTATGACGCTACCTCCATGAACGACGTCGCCGCCGCACTCAAGCTGAGCAAGGGTGGTCTCTACCATCATTTCCAGAGCAAAGACGAGATCCTCTTCGAGATCATGAATCATGCGATGGAGATTACCCAGGAGCGCGTTCTCGGCCCGGTCCGCGGCATCGCCGATCCCGTCGAGCGTCTCAGGGCGTTGATCCGGCTTCATATCGAAGTCGTGCTCAGTCCGCGCGATCGCGAGATCACCGTCATGCTCCACGAAAATCATCCTCTGCCGCCGGTCCTCCGCAAGCGCATCAACAATCGCAAGAAGGAATACATCCACTTCGTCGAAAGCCTCATGGCGGAAGTGCAGCGTTCCCGGCAGGCGAAAGGCTCCGTCAGCCCCCGCGCCGCTGCCTTTGCCCTCCTGGGAATGATCAACTGGATTTATCAGTGGTATAAGCCGGAAGGAAATTTGCAAGCACCCAACCTTGTGCCGCAGTTCACCGAACTCGTTCTCGGAGGAATTCTGGCGTGAAGTCTTTGTTCACCACAGTCGCAGACGTCAATCGCGATCGAGCCAGCGCCGGCCAGTTCTACCGCGAGTTCCTTCGCATTCCGGCCGTGAGCGCCGGCCTCTACGTCCTGTCCGCCGGTTCCATCGACCCTCAGGTCCCCCATCATCAGGACGAGCTTTACTATGTGCTTCGCGGACGCGCCCGCTTCCGCGCTGCCGGCAATGACACCGAAATTTCTGCAGGCAGCCTGCTCTTCGTAGCCGCCGAAGTCGAACACAAGTTCTTTGACATACAGGAAGAGATCGCGGTTCTGGTCTTCTTCGCACCCGCGGAAAGCTAAAGCTCTCATAATGGCAGAGGTGCACAACATTCGATGAAGTTATTGGGCATTGCTCGCTCAGTACGGGTAGCATTTGTCACCAGCGCGATTTACTGCTTCTTCCTGGTTCGCGTCGTGCCTGAGCGCAGGCTCCTTGCCCGCGCGCTCCGAGCAGCGTCCTATTTGATCCTGACACTATTAGGCATCGAAATGGTGCTAAGAGTGGCGCTTGGCACGTTACGGACCAGCACCCTTGTTGGACGGGGGGTTCGACAGGCTGCACCCGATGATCTTCTTTCTTGGACCACCCGCATTGGAGAATCTATTAGTTTTGAGGGAGCGCCAGGGAATCCTCGGTAATTGGTACGTCGCGGCCAGTCTCTGCACTGTACTTGCATTCGTGTTGCTTATCGTCCAGTACAACGTCTCTGAAGCTCTCTACGGAATCGAATAGCCATTTACGTCACGCGCTCATCAGGTTTGCCCATGGACTTTGTCATACTTCCTCTAATCCCCGAGCACTGGCCCTCAGTCCGCGAAATTTATCGCCAAGGCATTGAGACGGGAAACGCCACCTTCGAAACCCAACTTCCCGATTGGGAGAAATGGGACGCCACCCACCGCAAAGATTGCCGCCTGATCGCTTTCGGCACTGAAGTTCTGGGTTGGGCCGCGTTGAGTCCCGTCTCCGCCCGTGACGTCTATCGCGGAGTCGCGGAAGTCTCGGTCTATGTAGCCTCAGCAGCCCGCGGCCGCGGTGTAGGCAAAGCGCTTCTAGGGGCGCTCGTGACCGAATCTGAATTAGAAGGTATCTGGACCTTGCAGGCGGGCATCTTCCTCGAGAACACCGCCAGCATCGCTCTTCACCAATCTTGCGGATTCAGGGAGATCGGAATTCGCCACAAGATCAGTCGGCTAAAAGATGTTTGGCGAGACGTTCTCCTGCTCGAACGCCGAAGCAAAATCGTAGGTGTTTGAATCTTCATCGGTGAGGCGGGATCCAGTACACCTCTTCCTTCACCGTCCCCTTCTCCACAAATCCTCGCCGCTTCAAAATCGCCTTGCTGTTCTCCACCATGTCCGGATGTCCGCACAAATACGCGACGGTATCGCTCGGCTTCAGTTCCCACTGATCGGCATACTTCCGCAGAATGTCGTCCGCGCGGCCGATCTCGCCTTTCCACTCCGCATGGTCCCAGGGACGGCTCACCGTCGGCACATAGTGGAACCAAGGCAACTCGGTCTCCAGACATGCCAGTTCCTCCCGATATCCGAACTCCCATGGCCGGCTCGCTCCATTCAACAAATAAAGTTTGTGCGACCCGTCGAACCCGCCGTCATTCCATTTCTTTGCCAGCGCTCGCACATAACTGACAAAGGGAGCCACTCCTGTCACCGTCGAAATCAGCAGATGATTCCGACGCCCGTTGCTGGTATCCAGCGAAAACTTCCCCTTCGCAATCTTCCGCATCAGCAACTCATCCCCAACTTGCAGCTTGTACAAGTGAGGCGTGAGCGCACCGTGCGGCACCAGTTCCAGGAAAAATTCAACTTCATCTTCTGATGGCGCCGACGCAATCGAATAAGGCCGCTCAATCCGTTTCCCATCGATTTCCAGCCCGAGACTCGCGAATTGACCCGGCACAAAGTTGAACTCTCCGCTGGTCCGCACGCGGAACTTCCATAGCTCGGGCGCGAAGTCCACCCGCTCCGTAATCCTCGCCCGAAAAAATCGCTCATCAGGCACGTTCGGATCTCTCGGCTTCAGAAATGACATTTGTTTATATCCAGAAAACAGCAAGCCGCCCTGGGTAAACCCAAAGTTCATCAGACCGGACGGCTGGCAATAGAACGCTCAGCAGCGAACCGCCTTCTCTTGACTTGACTGCTAGTAATTAGATGAATCAGCCGCTAGAGGCGATTCCGAACGACGGCGATTCCGAACGACGGCGGCTCCGAAAGACGCGACGCCGAAGACGCGACACCGCAAGACGCAACACCGAAACCACGGGTTCCGGAAGACGCGCCCGAAAGACCTACTCCGAACGACGCGATCCGTCGTGGAAGAGCGGCCCTTTCAGGGCACGTGAATGGCTACCAGAAGACGGGGCTTTAGCCCCTGCGAAGATGACTGCCTTCTCGCGATTTGCAGGACGAAAGATTAACCTGCGCGGCCGTTCTGAAATG